>JAJFIM010000383.1 GCA_021774995.1 Alphaproteobacteria bacterium
TCCTCTTCTTCGGTTTCCGCTTGCCCCAGCGCCAAAGCGCAAGAATTCAAACCCAAATATTGACGTATGCGGCGTTGAACAAAAGGCCAAAAAAGAGCTTCTCCCCCCTTAAGCCAAAGCGGCGCCGCCTGTCCCTTGGCCCGCCGCTTCACGCGCCTTCTCCCCAAAGCAGCGGCGGCCCTCACCGCCATGCGCTGGAGAGCGGGAGCGCCTAGCGTTAAAGTGTCCACCTCGTCCCGCAAATCCCGCCACGTCTCAACCGGCGCCAAAAATAGCGTCGGCTGGACCTCTTTTAAATCGCGGCGGACGCTGGCTGGGCTTTCCGGAAAGTAAAGCGTAAACCCAAATACGAGGTGGTAGAACACATCGAACAAATGCCGCGTCATTTCAGCGGGTTTGAGAAAACTCATCACCCGGTCCTTCGCGCCAAGGGGCATCATTGCCTGCGCGGCCATCATCTGAAAAACCAGATTGTCGTGCGTGATCATAACTCCGGCGGGGGACGCCGCGTCCGGCGCGTAACTGAGCAACGCCACATCTTGCGCCGCTGTCGCTTCAATTGACGCTTCCCATTTTTCCTGGGCTGATAGTCCGGCGGCATTATGACCGGAGACAAGGAGGTCGCGCAAAGATAAGATCATAGGATCATGGGGAAGAGGCGCTTGATCGGGCGCCATGACAATAATCTTTTTTAAGGCCGGCGCTTTGGCGCGCCGCTGACATAAATCTTCCGCCGCCTCCCAGCTTTCCACCAGACAAAACGACGCCCCGCAATCGCGCAAAATATGCAAAACCTTCTCCGCCTCGCAATCCGGGTCCACAGGCACGGCTATCCCCCCCATGGAAAGAACGGCCATCTCCGCCATCATCCAAGACGGGCTGATATGCGCCGCAATCACCACCCTGTCGCGCCGACCGAGCCCTTCAGCGGCCAAACCCAATCCTAAGCCCCGCGCCCGCGCGCCATACCTGGTCCAGGACACCGGTTTCCACAATCCCCGCACTTTCTGGCGCATGGCGATCTGCGGTCCCATATCCTGTACACGGTGCCAGAAAATCTTGGCAACGCTGTCATTGGGTAAGAGAGGGGTCACATTCATAGCGGCGCCGCCTCGCGGGCTGGGGCAAACCGCAGCTCCCCCGCTTCCAGGTGAGCGGCCCGGTTCGCCAAACCCGCCATCCCGCCCTCTTTTTCTTCCGTAAGAACAAGCGATGCGCCCCGACGGCGCACATTTTTTAAAGCGCTCACCATGGCCGCGCACTCTTTGTCGTTCAGTCCCCGGGTCACTTCATCCCCCAACACCAGGCGCGGACGCATCACCAGGGCGCGCCCCAGATCAACAAATTTTCGAACGCCAACCGGCAAATTGCATATTTTCTCACCCCGGACGCTGTGTAGACCCAGCGCATCGACCGCCTCTTCCGCGCGGCGCCGATGATTAACCTCTTCGCGGCGCACCCAGGGTGGGAAAAACACATGCTGGAGCAAACCCGTTCGGCGCTCTGCGTGGCGCGCCAACAAAAGATTGTCCAAAACCGTCGCCGTTTCCAAAAGGCGGCAATGTTCTCCCACCATCGCAATCCCAAGACGGGCCAGCCTGTAAGGCGCCAATGAAAGAATATCACGCCCCCGATAAACAACGCGGCCTGAAAGCGCCGGCGCCACACAAGATAAAAGATTCAGCAAAGTTGATTTGCCCGCGCCTTTTGGTCCAATAATGACCAACGCATCACCGGCGCCAAGTGAAAAGTTAACATTCTTCAATTGAAAAGATTCGTCAACTGGACCGACAAGACGCTGGACCGACAAGAGCGCTGGTTGATGGGATGAAGGGGTCATGCGCTTACCGCTTAATACGAACAGGCGCCGCATCACGCGGCTTTGAGTGGTCAGGCGCTTGATAGAGCGGAAAGGCGCACGCATAGTTTCTTATGCGCCGCCAGGCGCCATCCAGCCCGTGCGGGGCAAATCGGGCGATAAGAATAATCGCCACGCCAAGAGCCGCCGTCTCGGCCGCAGGCCGCGCAAAAAAGGCCGCGCCCGCTTGTAAACCATCGGAGATAATAGGCGGCGCTATCGCGAGCCCAGCGAACACCTGAAGTCCGTATTCAATCATGTTCACCCCTTGCGGCAGAAACACTATAAAAAAAGCGCCGAAAAAAGCCCCATGAACGCGTTTCAACCCGCCGATGAACGCCATCGCCAAGAGCGATATTGACGCAGTGAGATCAAAGGCGCCCGGCTCCAGATAAACAACCCAATTGGCGTAGAGTGCGCCTGCCGCCCCCATCAGGCCGGCGCTGAAAGCAAAAGCCAATGCTTTATAAAGAACGATATTCACGCCGACGCTAGCGGCTACGTTTTCTGACTGTTCTATTGCCCGCAACGCCCGGCCGGACACAGAGCGCTGCACATTCAACACAGCCAGCAAGCCAAGCATCAACACGCCAAGCGCAAGATAATACAGTTCGGCGTCACTCTTGATCACAAAGCCGAACAAAGAAGTCCCCAAGCCTATCTGCATACCCTGGACGCCGCCAACAACGCGCCACTGCGACACCCCCTCCAAGAGCACAAAAGAAAAAGCTAAAGATGCAATGACGATAAAAAGTGACGGCAATCGCCCTACAGATAAGCCTAATGCAAATCCGACAAAAGCCGTCAGCGCAATGCCCAAGGGGAGACTAATGATGAGATCAAAACCAGCCCCTTGAAGCACAGCCGCACTATAGGCGCCGCACGCCATGAAAGCTCCATGACCCAGCGAGACTTGTCCTGACAAACCAATCAGGGCAAACATTGAAAGACCGGCAAGCGCAAATATAAAATAATAACTCAGATGACTGATCAAACTTCCCACACCCGCCAATGGCGCGGTGAGCGCCAACACCATCAACACGCTATAAAAAATCGTGATCATTCTATAACGGTAGAGAATTGCGCTGAGAAAAAAACAATACGCCAAGGCAAGTACGGCCCATTCTTTCGCCGCAACAGGGTTGGAGGCAAATTTCTGAACTGTTGCGAGCAAGATGATGTAGATCGCAATCCCCACACCCACAGCCATACCCCCACCATGCGGAAAAAGGCGGATATCTTGTTCATAGCGTGTTTTAAGAAAGGGCGGCGCCATCCATCCTCCTCACGTCTTGGCGCTCACCCAACAGCCCGGACGGCCTGATGAGCAAAACAACAAACAAAATGACATAGGTTGTGATCCTTTCCGCACTGTACGAAATATAAAGCCCGGCAAACGCCTCGGATGCGCCGATCAGAAGGCCGCCAATAAGAGCGCCGCGCAAAGACCCGAACCCACCCAACACTATGGCCGCCAACGCCTTGAAGACGACGAGATGCGCCTCTTCGCCAAGACCTCCAGCGGGGATTATCAAAATCCCAGCGACAGCGCCAAACCCTCCCGCCAACCCCCAAGCGATCAGGCTTAATTGATTCCGTAACGTTTTGGAGAATCCAATCGCGCCTTGCAACCAAACGGCCCGAACCGAGGCCCCCCACCTGGAATGCCGCACGAATAAAAAGAGGCCGCCACTCAGGCTCACCGTGATCAATAGGACGGCAAGGGATTGTGAAGACAAAACAACGCCACCAATGCTCATATTCCTGACTGAAAAAGGCGTGGTTAGGATAAACGCGCCCGATATTCCTTGCGTCAACTCATCAGTCAATACACTGATCACGAGCCCAAGTCCCAGAGTAGCCATCAGCGCATAGATATATTTATTTTGCTTAACAGTGTTTAAAATTAAACCTGACGCCAAGGAGATGACGACCATAAATACAATGGTAAGACCTGCGCTCACCCAATACCCTAATCCCAGCATTGTTGAGATCAGGACCATTACAAAGAAGCCCAAAGCTACAATCTCACCTTGGGCAAAGTTTACTACTTTCTGAGATCGGTAAATCACGGTCAGCCCCAAAGCGACCAAGCTGTAAATACACCCCCGCGTTAGCCCCCTGATTAAGGCGCCGCCATAAAGCGCGAGACTATCACCGGTAAGCTCCCCCGCCAGAAAGGCCAGTACCGGCAGCGCAAAAACAAACAGCGCCGCCCCGATAAGAGTGCGCCACACATGGTCGAAAAAGCGCTCCATGAATTCCATCCGCCGCGTTGATCCGGAAAAAGGACAATGCCGCCCTTCCCTTTTCGCGCGCTTCAGAGGCCTCTCTGAAACGCGGCTTATGCGCATAAGTATGAGTGGCTGGGCGCACTTGGTCAACGCTTCAAGGTTCCACAGCTTGGAGTCCGTAGCGTCAACTCGTTTTTCTTGCTTTTTTGAGTCAAAAGCCCCACATCACTTTCAACGCTCCGCCTTGCGCACGAATATATTAACCTCTTAGGACTTGTTGCTATGTCGCGATTCCCCCCTTCCGCTCAGGACATGAATGTCCAATACGGACAAGTTGAACAGGTTTCCCCTTTGGTGCGCCGGGTGCTCGCACGCAATCCAGGGCCTTTTACATTCACCGGCACAGGAACTTTTATTATTGGGTCAGGTTCTGTCGCCGTCATCGACCCCGGCCCTTTGAACGACGAACATATAACCGCTCTCTTGCAAGCGCTGGAAGGCGAAACGGTCAGCCATATTATTGTGACTCACACCCACGCTGACCATTCTCCCGCAGCCGCGCCGCTGCAAAAAGCCACCGGAGCGCAAACTTACGGCTATGGTCCCCACGGAACGGCAAAATATGGCGAACCTGGCATTGACGAGAGAATGGAAGAGGGTTGCGACCGAACGTTTAAGCCTGATGTGGTTATCAATGATGGGGATGAGATCGAAGGCGCGGGCTGGACGCTTGAATGCGTTCATACGCCCGGTCATACGTCCAATCACATCTGTTACGCCTTAAGAGAGGAAAAGACATTGTTTTCCGGCGATCACGTAATGGGGTGGTCCACCAGCGTCATCATACCCCCTGATGGGAGCATGGGAGCCTATATGGATAGCCTCCAACGTCTCGTGGAGCGCGATGACGCCCTTTACCGGCCCACGCATGGACCTGAAGTCACAAAGCCTCAAAATTTGGTAAGAGCGATGATGGGTCACCGGAAATTACGAGAAACGCAAATTGTCGATTGTCTGAGAGACGGGATGACAGATATTGGCGCTCTTGTTGCGCGGCTATATGAAAAACTGGATAACCGGCTGCGTCCGGCCGCCGCATTATCCGTCTACGCGCAATAAAAACATCTGATCGAGCAAGACCGCGTGATTAGCGAAGACAAAGTCAAATTGTACTCTACATACAATATCAAGGTTTAATCCTGAAGGTCTTTTAAAATTATTGCGCGTTGAACGCACTGAGAAATGTACGGATTCGATCGGCATTCTTGCCCACATCGCTCATCCCAACCCGTGATGAAGAGCGAATATCGAGCTGAGTGAGCGCGCCTTTGTCTTCAAGCCGGATGACAACATCGTCCTTAAAACCAAACCAGAATGTTGTGTCTGTAGCTTCAATGCGCCCATCCTCAGGCACGGCCGCGACAATTTCCCAGCCTTGCGCCTTGGCTGCGCTGAGCGCTTGATCAAAAGCCTGATTTATGGGGCGCTGAACTAAAACAGGTTGAATATCGGGGTAAAATTCCGCCTGCACTTCAGAAAAATGCTTTCCCCCATTTTCGCCGGCAAGACCATTCTTAGGGAGAAATTTATCATCATAGTCGATTGAGTTTGCATCTTCTCCGCGCAAAGGCGCGATTGCGATAAATTCCGGGGCGTGCTCCGTATCCGTGGTGATGTCATGGATGGCGGGATAATTATTGCTGCGCGCGTCCAACACTTTGCTGAGCGGAACAAAAGCGACGGCGGCGCCGATAACAACCGCAATCATGCCCATGCGCAAACCTTGCCCAGAACGGGTCGCCATGCTCCACAAGCAGGAAATTGTTCCAACCGCTAACCCCGCCGCAGCCACAAGAGCGCCGCCCAACAACATGCCAAGACCAAAGGTTACGGGCCATAATTCAAGGCGCGTCCCTAAAGCCGCCAAAGGCACCGCAATGCCCCCGATTATAGCAAGCACCATTGCCAATCTGACAATTCTGCGCGTCCAAACACCCATGTCGCCCACTCCACCCAAAGGTTACGTAAACTCTCGAATCGGGACGCTCATGATGAAGAATGCCTTCCCAGGTCCCGCCTCAAAAAACACTTGAAGCAAAATGTAGCATAATCTGCATCATGAATAAAGCACGTGGCTTATTTTCAACCGGCGCCAGACCTAATGCTTATCAAGAGCCATAACATCCTCGAAACCTGCAGGATCCTGGTGGATAAGGATCTGCGCCCGCGGAAACGCCGCCATCAGCAACGCCTCCACTTCATCTGAGATCTTATGAGCCTGAACCAGAGAGATGGAGGGATCGAGTTCTATATGGAGTTGAATGAAATCATGACTACCAGCTGATCGCGTGCGTAAATCATGCACCGCAAGGACCAGCTTATGCTCACTGGCCACGCGCTTGACCAGTTCGCGCTTCTCGTCGGGACATTCCTTATCCATCAGCTGGTCGAAAGATTGACGCACAATCCTCCACGCCGAATAAAAAATATAGAGCGCGATTCCAAAACCAATCAGAGGATCAAAGAGCGGCCATTCCATAACCCCCGAAAAAAGCAAGGCGACGATAACCGCTAAGTTCAAAAAAAGATCGCCCGTGTAGTGAAGATTGTCGGCCGAAATAGCCAGAGACCCTGATCGCTCAATCACATAGCGCTGAAAGCGGATAAGACTGAATGTCGCCC
>JAJFIM010000384.1 GCA_021774995.1 Alphaproteobacteria bacterium
CGCGTTCCAAAAACTCCGTTATAAGCGCGGGATCTTTTTGCCCCCGCGCAGATTCAACGCCAGACGATATATCGACGCCTGGCGCGCCTGTGACGGACACGGCTTCAGCGACATTTTGCGCGGTCAACCCGCCTGACAGCATCCAGGGACAGGCCCAGCTTTGCCCGGCAAGCAGACGCCAATCAAAGCTTCGCGCATTGCCCCCCGGCAGTGAGGGCTCAGATGTAAGGGGTTTTGCGTCAAACAGCAATATATCCGCCACGCCTTCAAAAAGCCGCGCCGCGTCCACATCCGCCCTTTCCGACACCGCAATTGCCTTGATGACGGGCAGGTTAAAGCGCTCTTTCACGGCGCGCACGCGTTCGGGCGTCTCGCCGCCATGGAGTTGAAGAAAAGCGGGCGCAACATGTTGAATGATGTCACCCAGCAAGGCGTCATCCGCATCGACGGTCAACGCGACTGAGTCCGGTAAAGCGGGAATATCGGCGCACAAATCGCGCGCCGCCTCAGGCGAAAGATAACGCGGCGAGGGGGGGTAAAAGACAAAACCGACATAATCGGCCCCGCCTTTGATGCAGGCGTCAAGCGCATCAGCCGTCCAGATCCCGCAAATTTTAACGCGTGTCGCCATCACCACTCACAAATCTCTTCTTGTTGCCGCGCGGGATCGCATCAGACAGGCCGCGTAGCCGGCACAGAAGGCGTTTCAGCTTGCGCCGCGCCCGCGTCTTTTTCTTTTTCCAAGCCCCGAATCTGTTTGCGATACGTGCGCGCTTTTTTTCTCCCCCCCGCTCCGGAACTCCACACCACAGCGCCTCCTATCAGCATGCCGATAAATATCGCTCCAATCACGATGGCGAAGAGAGGCAGGTCAATTGACAGCGCGGGAGCGTCAGGAGAAAAGGGGTCTAAAATAAAAGAAACCCTATGCCGATTGGCAATCGCTATGAACACGGAGATCACGCTCGCGGGAAGAATAAAGACCAGGCGGTAAAAATATTTCACGCGTTTATCCAAATCCGCCAAGTCTAGGGATAGGCTTTATAATTCCAACAAACCCCAATCCAAATAAATGTTTTATCTCTCATCCAGATTGACGGCCCGGCGGCTTAAGCGTTCAGCCTTTCGCGCATCTCTTTACCCGCTTTGAAAAAAGGCACGGTTTTGGAGTCAACGCTGACGGCTTCTCCCGTGCGCGGATTGCGGCCCGCGCGGGCCGGGCGGTGTTTAACGGAAAAAGCGCCAAACCCGCGCAACTCAACACGGTTCCCCTGGGCCAGGGCGTTGCTGATTTCATCAAAAATCGTGTTGACGATCCGCTCCACATCCCGCTGGTATAAATGCGGATTGGCCTGGGCGATATTCGCAATGAGTTCAGACTTGATCATGGTTTCCCTTACCCTCAAATGAAGCGCCTCCCCGCACGAAAATACAAAAATTCCTTGCTCGTGGAAGACCTTCCACAGGAAGGGTGCCAAACGCGGCGGCAAGCGTCAAGAGGCGTATCCACCTCCATCCGACGCCCGCCCTCTTCAGCCAGGAGGCGGCTCAAAGCTTGTTATAAAGCCCTAGCTCTCCTTAACCTCTTCTGCGCCGGATTCAGCCGCCTGATCTGTATCCGCTTCGGCTTCGGCTTCGGCTTCGGCTTCGGCTTCGGGTTCGGCTTCGGCTTCCACTACGGCCGTATCGGGCTCTTCTTCCGCTTCAACAGGCTGCTCATTGGCTTTGTTCAGGGCCGAGCCCAGAATATCGCCCAGCGTCGCGCCTGAATCGGATGATCCATATTGCGCCACCGCTTCCTTTTCTTCGGCCACTTCACGGGCTTTGATGGAAAGGGCGATCTTGCGATTGGCTTTATCGAAATTCGTCACGCGCGCATCGATTTTATCGCCGACGGCAAACCGCTCGGGCCGCTGTTCGGAACGGTCGCGTGACAAATCGCCTTTACGGATAAAGGATTTCATGCCGTCATCCCCGACCGTCACTTCAATGCCGTTGGACAGAATGGCGGCCACGGTGCAGGTCACCACAGAGCCTCTGCGAATGACGCCCATGGCGTCCATCGGATCGCCGCTTAATTGCTTAACCCCAAGGCTGATGCGTTCTTTATCCGGATCAATATCGAGAACCACCGCTTTCACGATGTCCCCTTTATTAAAATCCTTGATGGCGTCTTCGCCCGATTTACTCCAGCTCAAATCGGACATGTGAATCATGCCGTCAACGTCTTCTTCAAGCCCGATAAACAATCCAAACTCAGTGATGTTTTTAATCTCGCCTTCAACTTCCGTCCCCAGAGGATAAATTGACGCAAAAGATTCCCATGGATTGTCTTTGCATTGCTTGAGGCCGAGCGAGATGCGGCGTTTAATGGGGTCAACCTCCAGAACCATGACTTCCACTTCCTGGGAGGTAGAGACGATTTTCCCGGGATGCACATTGCGTTTGACCCAGCTCATTTCAGAGACATGCACCAGACCTTCAATGCCGGGTTCCAACTCAACAAAAGCGCCGTAATCGGTGATGTTAGTGATCCGCCCGGTGAATTTCGTCTCCGTCGGGTATTTGGCTTCCACGCCTTCCCAGGGGTCAGTTTCCAATTGCTTCATGCCAAGAGAGATGCGCTGCGTCTCTTTATTGACTTTAATCACCTGTGTCTTAACCGTTTCTCCAATGGTCAGAATGTCGGAGGGGTGATTGACCCGGCGCCAGGCGATATCGGTGACGTGCAGCAAGCCATCGACGCCGCCCAGATCCACAAATGCGCCGTAATCGGTGATGTTTTTCACCACGCCTTCGAGCACGTCGCCTTCGGCGAGTTTGGCCACCAGCTCGCTGCGCTGTTCGGCGCGGGCCTCCTCCAGAACCGCGCGGCGCGAGACCACAATATTTCCGCGGCGCTTGTCCATTTTGAGAATCTGAAAAGGCTGGGGGATATTCATCAAGGGCGTCACGTCGCGCACAGGGCGGATATCAACCTGGCTGCCTGGCAAAAAGGCCACCGCGCCGTCAAGATCCACCGTAAAGCCGCCCTTGACCCGGCCAAAAATCACGCCTTCAACCCGCTCTTCAGCCTCAAATTTCTCCGCAAGCCGCACCCAGCTTTCCTCGCGTCGCGCCTTCTCACGGCTGAGAACCGCTTCGCCCAGCGCATTTTCCACGCGCTCCAGATAGACCTCCACCTTGTCGCCGACATTGATGGAGACGTCCTGGCCCGGCATGGCGAATTCTTTCAGCGCAATCCGCCCTTCCGTTTTAAGACCGACATCGATGGTCGCCATATCGTTTTCAACGGCGATGACGGTCCCCGTCACAACCGTCCCTTCCAGAGACTGATTCTCATCCATCGTCTCGTTCAGCAGGGCGGCAAAATCATCAGTGGTGGGGTTAAACTGGGTTTCGGGCATTATGGCTCCTTGGCGGCTCTTCAAATTTCAGACAAACTCTTTATGGCGCAAACTCTTTAAGGCGATGACCGGAGACCCAAAACCCAGCATAAACGCCTTCTGTAACAGAAGATCGCTTCAGACAGGCTGAAGGCCCGGAAAAATATCAAAGGATTTTTTATCCCAGGAATTACGGTGCGCGCGTGTCGGCTCTGGTATGGCCCCAACTGATACCGGGA
>JAJFIM010000385.1 GCA_021774995.1 Alphaproteobacteria bacterium
CTTTATCACATATCTGCATAAATCAGGTTTGAGATGACAGCGCGTATCATTCTGCGCTAAAAGATTTCATCTTGAAATCAGATGAATGAGAGTGACCGATGCGCATT
This sequence comes from Alphaproteobacteria bacterium, assembly GCA_021774995.1. Classification (GTDB taxonomy): domain Bacteria; phylum Pseudomonadota; class Alphaproteobacteria; order SMXP01; family SMXP01; genus JAJFIM01. The sequence goes on from JAJFIM010000385.1 coordinate 108, forward strand.
GGTATATTAACGGGCGGCGGGGACGTCCCTGGTCTTAATCCCTGTATCAAAGCTATTGTGACGCGGGCGCATGCCCTGGGGTGGGAGACTGTTGGATTTCGCCGAGGTTGGGCGGGGCCGCTTTTCATAGATCCGGAAAATCAGGAGACCATAGATCAGCACACGATTGCGCTGAACGGTTCTGTCGTCCGCCGCATTGATCGCACAGGCGGCACCATTCTTCACACGTCGCGCACCAATCCGGGGAAAGTCTCCGCCGCTGAATTACCCGATTTCCTGCGCACGCCGAAAAATAAAAATTCACCCGATCCCATTGACTGCACCGCTCACGTCATCCGCGTTTTGGAAAAGTTGAAGATTGATGCGCTCGTCGTGATTGGCGGCGATGATACGCTGTCATATGCGGCGCGCCTGCATCAAGAAGGCGTCAAAGTGGTTGCCTGTCCAAAAACCATGGATAATGATGTGTTTGGCACTGATTATTGTATTGGTTTTGGAACCGCCGTCAGTCGTAGCGTTGAATTTATCGATGCGCTGCGCACCCCGACGGGCAGTCATGAACGCATTGCGGTCATTGAGCTCTTTGGGCGCAATAGCGGGGAAACCGCCCTCATTTCCGGGTATCTCGCTGCCGCCGACCGCGTGTTAATCAGCGAAGTTCCCTTTGACGTCGATCGTCTTGCCGGATTGATCCTGGCGGATAAGCTGGCCAGCCCCTCCCATTACGCGATTCTTGTCGTCTCTGAAGGCGCGCATATGATGGGAAAAGAAATCGTCGAAACCGGCGCGCCGGACGCTTATGGCCACCGCAAACTTGGCGGCATTGGGCAGCATCTTGGCGAGGAATTAAAACAGCGCACGCGTCACAATGTCATCAATCAATCACTGGCTTATTTGATGCGGTCGGGCGCGCCTAATGCGCTTGATCGCATGGTGGCCATGGCTTTTGGCACGATGGCCGTTCAGTGTTTTGAACAAGGTGAGACCGGCCTGATGATGGCGCTTCGGGATGGGAATTATGAAACTGTACCCATTGATATATGTGTCCAGGGCGAAAAACGCGTCGATGTGGCTGAGCTTTATGATGCGGACGCTTACCGTCCGGTGATACGTCATGTGCGCGGCAAACCAATGTATCTCTACTAAGCAAAGCGGGTCATCAATTCACGCATTTGGTTTTGTATTTTTTTAACGGATTGCGCCTTAACAGGCCCAAACCCACGGATCTGCCGGGGGAGTTCCGCGATTTTCACGGCGCGGTCCATAGTGTCTCGTTTTAGCCGGCTGAGAAGCGCGCTTAGCGTTTCTTCATAATTCTGTATCAACGTCCGCTCCATTTTGCGCTCCGCCGTATAGCCGAAAGGATCAAATGCGGTCCCCCGTAAGAATTTGAACCGCGCTAAAATTTTAAACGCCGTCATCATCCATGGGCCGAAGGCGCGCTTTTTCGGACGCCCTTCAGCGTCTTTTTGTCCCCCGATAAAAGGCGGGGCCATGTGAAATTGAATATTGAAATCTCCTTCGAAGACATTGTTGATTTTTTTCCGGAAAGAGCCGTCTGAATAGAGGCGCGCGACCTCATATTCGTCTTTGTAGGCGAGCAGTTTAAAATATGTATGGGCGACGGCCCTCGTCAGGCGAAAATCTGAATCTTCAATCGCACTCTCGATTTCGCGCGCCCGTGCGACAAACTTGCGATAGCGATCTGCGTATTTTGCATTATGATACCCGGTTAAAAATGCGCAGCGCCGGTCAATAAGCGCGTCAAGATCAGGCGGCGGCGCGGGGGTTTCGCCGCTTTCAGCGGTTTGGCGCACGAACCCCATGTCTTCCGCCGCCATGCGCCCCCATGCGAAAGCCATTTTGTTCTTCTCCACGGCAACGCCATTCAGTTCTATGGCGCGGATGAGGGCCGAAAAAGAGACAGGCGCAAGCCCTTTTTGCCAAGCGAGCCCAAGCAGGAAAATATTTGTAAAAACTGAATCTCCCATGAGACTTTCCATAAAGCGATTGGCTTCAACGATGGTGAGATTCGCGTCTACATGGTCCAAGGTTTCCAGGCGTTTTTGAGCCTGCATGTCGGCGTCGGGGTTTAGCACGAATTCGGCGGTTGCTATCTCCGTGCCGTTGGCGACGATTTGAGTATGCCCGACACGCAAGGCGCTCAGAAATTTTTTATCCGTGCCAACGACCATATCGCATATAAGAGCCGCATCCGCCATGCCGCTGTCAATGCGCACTTGGTGGAGCTTTTTTGGGTTGGCGCCCAAGCGGATATAGCTCATAACGGCGCCGCCTTTTTGGGCAAAACCCATGAAGTCAAGAACCGATGCGCCTTTGCCTTCCAAATGCGCCGCCATCGTGATCAGCGCGCCTATAGTTATCAGACCCGTCCCACCGACCCCGCCGACCAGAAGGTTATAAGGGCGGGTTAATTCTGCGCGGTGGGGGAGGGGCAGCGTGCGCATACGCTGTTTGATTTCCGGTGTTTCGGCCGACACGGGCGTAGATTTGAGGCGTCCGCCGATCACCGTGACAAAGCTTGGACAAAACCCATTGAGACAGGAATAATCAGTGTTGCAGGAGAAGGGATCAATGCGCCGCTTGCGGCCAAACTCCGTTTCAAGTGGAACGACGGAGAGACAGTTCGATTGATCGGAGCAATCGCCGCAGCCCTCGCACACCAAGTCATTGATGAACACGTGTTTGGAAGGCGCGGGGGTTTTACCGCGTTTGATGTTGCGGCGCTTTTCCGTGGCGCAGATTTGGTCATAAATGAGAACGGTCACGCCTTTGATGTCGCGCAATTGCCGCTGCACGGCATCGAGCTCATCGCGATGATGAAATGTGGTTCCGGGCGGAAAAGAATTTACGCTATGGAATTTTTGCGGGTCGTCGCTAACGATAACGATGCGTTTTGCGCCCTCGGCCCAGGTTTGGTGGGCAATTCCGGAAACGGAAATTTTGCCGTCAACCGGCTGGCCGCCAGTCATGGCCACGGCGTCGTTAAACAGGATTTTATATGTGATGTTCGCGTCCGCGGCGATGGCCTGGCGGATGGCCATGAATCCAGAATGAAAATACGTGCCTTCGCCCAAATTTTGAAAAATATGTCCGTGTCCGGTGAATTTCGATTTGGCGGCCCAGTTCACGCCTTCGCCGCCCATCTGGATCAATGAATCCGTATCGCGGTTCATCCAGGACGCCATGAAATGGCACCCAATGCCCGCCAGCGCGCGGCTCCCTTCGGGCACTTTAGTGGACGTGTTGTGGGGGCAGCCGGAACAAAAATAAGGCATGCGCCCCGCGCCGCCGGGCGCCGCCACGGCCTTTTTTGTCTCCTCGATAAAACCAAGTTGATCGTCAAAGGAAATGCCCGTGAAAACCCTTGAGAGGCGCTGCGCGATGATGGGCGCAAGGAGAGAGGGGCTGAGCTCTCCGGTCCAGGGAATGAGGGGCGCGCCTTCCTCGTCATATTTGCCCACCATGCGCCTCGGCTTGGCGCCTGCATAATCATAAAGAAACTCTTTGAGCTGGCTTTCAATGATCCCGCGCTTCTCTTCAACAACCAGTACTTCTTCCTTGTCGGCGAGAAAGTGCCTGAGGCCTTCCGTCTCTATGGGCCACACCAGACCGACCTTATAAATATCTACGCCAAGAGATTTTGCGCGCGCGGCGTCAATTCCGAGGAGGCTGAGGGCTTCCATCAAATCGTGATGTGCTTTTCCGGTGGTGATAAAGCCAAAGCGGGCGCTGGGGAGGTCATAAATTGCGCGGTCAATGGGATTGGCTCTGGCGAATGCTTTGACCGCTTCGACCTTGGCCACCATGCGCTCCTCGATCTGGGGGCCGGGAAAATCGGGCCAGCGGTAATGGAGACCGCCCGGCGGCGCTTCAAAGTCCGTCGGCGTTTTGAAAAAGGGTAGTGGCTCAATGTCAATTGAGGCGGCGCCCTCCACCGTTTCGGAAATGGCTTTGAACCCCACCCACATGCCTGAAAAACGCGAAAGCGCGAATCCGTAGAGACCAAATTCAATATATTCGGCAATGGAGGCGGGATTGAGCGTCGGCATGAACCACGCCATAAAAGCCACATCCGATTGGTGCGACATGCTGGACGAAACGCAGCCGTGATCATCGCCCGCGACCACGAGAACGCCGCCATGGGGGGAGGCGCCATAGGCGTTGCCGTGTTTGAGGGCGTCTCCGGATCGGTCAACGCCCGGGCCTTTGCCGTACCAGATGGAAAAAACGCCATCGACGGTTTTTGAAGGGTCAGTCTCGACCTGCTGCGTCCCCAACACGGCGGTGGCGGCCAGATCCTCATTTATGGCCGGCATGAATTCGATTTTGTTCTCTTTCAGATGGGATTGCGCCCGCCATAAGGCTTGATCCACGCCCCCTAAAGGAGAGCCGCGATAGCCGCTGATGAATCCGGCCGTGCTGTGTCCTTTGCGGCGATCCAATCGCGCCTGGGAAAGGGCAATCCGCACCAGCGCCTGTGAACCTGTGAGATAGATGCGCCCTTCTTGCCGCGTGTAACAGTCTTCAAGACTGTAATCGTCAATCTGGGTGTTTTGGGGCAAGGGCTTGGGCATCCTTATGGGGCAAGAGCGGCGGCAGTGCGTCATTCATTCAAGTTAAGCAATATAACCCATATTATCGGATAATTTCTTTCATTATACTCGTTAAATAGATATAATATGAAAGAAACAATCGGAATTAAGTGTATATTGAAATAGAAAAGTATAAGCGCATGAATTCAGACGACGCGCGTCCGGCGCCGCTCGATCAAGCTGACCGGCGGATACTGGCGGTTTTGCAGAAGCAGGGGAGGCTGACCAATCAACAGCTTGCTGAACAAGTCAATATGTCGGCGGCGTCTTGCTGGCGTCGGGTGCGGTCTTTAGAGGAGCGCGGCGTTATAGACGGCTTCGCGGCTCTTCTGAATCGAAAGCGGGCCGGATTTGGTTTTTGCGTTTTTGTCCACATCACTTTGGCGCGGCATGTGGCGGTTGATGTGCGGGAATTCGAAGCGGCGCTTCAGGCGCGTGAAGAAGTGCTGGAGTGTTACGCCATGGCGGGCGCCGCGGATTTTCTGCTGCGCGTCGTGGCGCCCGACATCGAGAGCTATGATCGGTTTCTGGAAGATTTTATCTTCACTCTGCCGGGACTTGGGCAGGTGAATTCCAGCATTGCCTTGCGCGAAATAAAATTTGACGTCGCGTTGCCGATTTCAGGCGGCTGAATTTAATCAAAAATTTTATATTCTTTCCGCATACCATCTCACTACATCGCCAAGGCCTTGGGCCAGTGGGATGCGGGGGTAATATCCGAGGGCGCGCAGTTTGGAAATATCCGGCGCCCGCCGCGCCGTTTCTCCGGCCGGGGCCGCACCGGGAATGATGTTGGCTTTGCATCCAAAACAAGCAACAATTTTCCGGGCTAGCTCCGCAATGCTGATCTCTTCCGGATTGCCGATATGATAGATTTCTTTGTGGCCGCCCTGCTCAATAACTTTCATGAGGCCATCGGTAAAATCTTGAACATGGACGAAAGCGCGGGTCTGATTGCCATCGCCTTTAATTGCGAAGTCTATGGCGCTGTCTGAGGGCATTTTAGCGCACAGCCTGGCGGCGCGCATGGCCAATTCGGGGATGACGTGCTCATATCCCATGTCGGAACCATAGACATTATGGGGCCGGAATATAACAACGCGGTTCATATGACGCGCCGCTCCATGCAACGTCATTAATTCGCAGATGAGTTTTCCGCCGCCATAGGAATATCGCGGGTTCAGCGGGTCAGGCACGATCAGCGGAACAGATTCGGGCGTCGGCGTCAGGGGCGGGGATTGATAAACCTCTGAACTTGACGCCAAAATGAGATCCGCAACGCTATGCGCGCGGCACGCGTCCATAACATTCAGCATGCCCCGCACCGCGACATCCAAGACGAGATCCGGTTTTTCATAAAAAAACTTTGTGCCGTTAATATAGGCCAAGTGGCACACAATATCGCGGCCCCGGCACGCCTCTTGGACCGTTTCCGCATCCCGTATATCGCCAGAGAAAAAGTCTATCTCAGATGAAACGCCTTCAAGACGGTTCGAATCGCCGCGACTCATATTATCAAGCACCGCCACCTGATGTCCGGCTTTCAGAAGCGCGCGTACAAGCGCGTTCCCGATAAACCCCGCGCCGCCAGTGACAAGAACGCGCCGCTTGCTCATGGCTTAAGGTGTCCCGCTTTGGTTTGCGCCATTGCCGAAGGCCAGGTAGTGAACGCCCGGCACTGTTGGTTCAGGGGCGCTGCGGTGCTGGGGCCAGAAATCATAAATAATTCCCGGCGCGCGCATCAGGCGCGACATCTGATCTAAGGGAAATTGTGCAATCTCGGTTAGGTTGTTGGCAATCACGACAATGTCTGCGTTCTGTAGCGCTTCTTCCAGTGATTCCATTTTATTCAATCTCAAGCTTTCCATATCTTGCAGAGTGACCATTGGATCAAACCCGCGGGTTTCGGAAAAGTTAAAAAGCCGGCGCAAATGCTCCACCACTGGCCCCGTCATGGAACTGCGGATATCGCCTGTTTCGGGTTGACCTTTGAACGCGGCGCCGAGCACCGCTAAAACGGGGCGGTTGGAAAATGACGGGAGCTTTTGCGCAAATTTATGTATGGTATTTGCGCCATGCAGCGGAAGTCCCTCATTTATGACGCGGGCGACTTTGGGAATTTGCGGCGCGAGCGCTAAATCTTCAAAACTGTCTTGCAACAAATAAGAATCTTTTGACAGGCAAGGTCCGCCGACCAGGCCCACTTTTGGAATCTTTGTTCGTTTGTATCCGTCTTGCGCGGCTTCGAAAACTTCATGTGAGTTAAGCCCGAGATGTTCGCACAGCATGCCGAACTCATTGCTGATGGCAAAATGAATATCCCGCGTGATGTTGTCTATGAGTTTGATAATTTCGGCGGTTTCAATCGAAGACACCGTAACGATTTTTGGCGTAAGGCGAGAGAAAAGCTTTGCCGCCCGCGCAGCGGCGCGAACGCTTGATCCACCAATAATTTGCGGGAGTTCATGAAGCTCCTTTATGGCGTTTCCTTCGATAATTCTCTCGGGGCAAAAGGCAATATCGTAATCTTTCCCTGTCCTGTCGAGAATAGGAATGCATATGCTCCGCGTGCTCCCAAGTTTGAGCGTTGAGCGCAATATCACAAGATCGCCGTCTTTTAGAACCTCTGCGATCTCATGCATGACGTCCTTGATCATGTCCAACCGGCAGCGCTGATCCTCATTTATGGGCGTGCCCACCGTGACAATAAAAATGGTTGCGGGGCAGGGCGCCGGTATTTTTGTGCTGACGATAAATTGTTTTTTCTCCAATACGTTTTTCAGCATTTCCGGCAAGTGAGGTTCAACAATATGAGGCTTTCCGTCTGCGATGTCGGCGGCGCGGCTTGCCATGATTTCAACGCCGTAAACGGTGAGGCCGCTTTGCGCCAACGCGGCGCCCAGAGGCAGCCCAACATAGCCAAGGCCCAGAATGCAAACATGCCGGTCTGCCTGAGAGGCAACGCTTTTGCTTTGGGGAGACGGGTAAGGGTTTGCGGTGGGCATGGTTAAAATTCTTGTGATTAGAAGCGGATTGTTGTTACCTGTACTTTTGGACCGTTAGCCGCAAAATGACAAGCCTTGGGCGCTTTAGAGTTTACGCGCCATAAAGGAGAAATATACATGCTTAAGTCGCGCCGTGCGGGGTCTGGTCTGGTGCTGGTTGATCCGGGCTGTATGGAGGCTTTAGGGCATCATCCGGAAATTGACGGAATCATCAAAGACCATTGCGACTCGCGCGGCATTGACGCGCAGGTTTTTGTCGGTCGGGGGTGCGATGAAGCTGTAGTCCAGGCGCTAAAAGCCCACGCGGTGATGAGCCCCAGCGTTTATATCAGGGTTCCACCTCACCCGGCAAAAACAGAGGCGCTTTTGGAGGAACTAAATGAAGCGAGTTTCGATGACCTTCAAAAAAACCTAAATGCGCTAGAGGACGGCGCGACCATTCTGGTTCATACGGCGACCCATTGGCACCTTATGGCCTTTGCCCGCTTTGCGCGCGATCATCGGGAAAAGAAGTACAAATTTAGGTTTCTGTTGCGCCTCCCCTATAATTTCTCGGCGCTTCAGGAAAGTATTTCTGACGCCAGCGCCGATGTCATCCGCGCCTATCTTCAAAAAACGTTCGCGCAGTGGAATGAGTTTGAGGGGGACGTAAAGTTTTTTACCGACACACCGGATCTGGCCGCGCAATATCAAAAAATATCGGGCGCACCGTTCGGCCGCGTTCCGATCCAAGTGGATTTCCGGGAATGCGCGCCCATTGCCGCGGCGAAGAAGAACAAAGACAAGGGGCCGGTTTTTCTATTGGCCGGCAATGCAAGGCGGGAGAAAGGGTTTGGGCTGTTGCCGGGCGCTATAGAGTCTTATTACGGGCAGGGCGGCAGAGGCTCTTTTGTGATCCAATCAATTGATTCCTGGGAAGAGGAGACCGGCAAGGAGTTGGCGAAATTTGGCGCCAGGGTTGCCGTGTTGGGAAAAGCGCTTCCCCGTAAAGATTATTTCCGCTTGCTGCAATCCAGCGATGCTGTTCTGGCGGCTTATGATCCCGCCAGTTATCGCTTGAGAACGTCACATATTTTGATCGAGGCTCTGGGCGCGGGCCGTCCGGTCGTCGCCACCAAGGGAACGTGGATGGAGGATGAGTTAAACAAATACGGCGCAGAGGCGCCGGGCGTTTTGGTTAAGCAATATACAGGCGAGGCATTAGGCCGGGCGTTGCTGGAGTTTGAAAAAAATCAATCAAAGATTCAACGCCGCGCGTTGGAAATAGCGGAGGCCGTGCGGGGCGCACATAACGCTAAAGCCTTTATAGATGCACTACTTTAGGAGGATGGGAAGGGAAGAGAATCCGCGAAAACGAATGCGCCCGCTGCGAACCGGCGCGCCGTTGAGGGCGTAATGCGGAAACCGCGCCAGCAGGTGCGAGATGGCGATCTTTCCTTCCAGCCGCGCCAATGAAAGACCCGCGCAGGTATGGGGGCCTCCGCCAAAAGCCAGATGTTTATTGAGGCGGCGCGTGATGTCCATCCGGTCCGGTTCGGGAAACCGGGAGGGGTCGCGGTTGGCGGCGCCAATGCATAATGTAAGTTGCGCGCCCGGCGCCATGCGCACTCCGCCTATTTCAACGCCTTGCGTTGCCCGCCTGTTGCCCAGTTGATTGGAACTTTCAAAACGCAAAAATTCTTCCACCGCCGTAGAAATAAGAGCGGGATTGTCGATCAGTTTCTGGCGCTCGTCCGGCCATTCCAACAAGGCAAAAAGGCCGTTGCCGATCAAATTGGTCGTGGTTTCATGGCCGGCGTTTAAGATAAAAATGCAGTTTTGCATCAGCTCTGTTTCCGACAGCGTCTCGCCATAGCCCTCCGCCATTATGAGACGGGTCAGAACGTCTCTGGAAGGATCGCCCGGGTTTTTGCGCCTGTCGGTGACCAATCCTTTCAGGTATCCAAGAAAATCCGTGACCGCGCGATTGCCTGTTTCCTTTTGGGCGGGCGTCAGGCTCGGCTCAAGTGCGCCAAGGATCGCCAGTGACCACGCCCGTAACGGCCCGCGCTCAACGCGCGGAATGTCCAGTAGATTGCCTATGATTTCAATTGGAATCGCGGCGGCGAAGTCTTCGATTAAATCGACTTTATTTTTGCTTTCCATGTGATCAAGAAGGCCGTCCACAAGCGATATGAGCCGCTCTTCCGTATGCGCAATCACGCGCGGGTTGAGGGCGCCGACAATGAGGTTGCGCACCCGCGTGTGCAAAGGGGGATCATTAAACACAAGACTTGAGGTGTGGTGTTCGTAAAGCGGGGAGGCGCCGAATTTTGGGAAAAACTCTTCTCTTTTATCGGAGGAAAACAGGCGCGTATCGCGGTAAATTCCTAACAGATCGTCATATCGGCTGAGGAGGTAAGACCCGTCAGGACACAAATGCACCGGGTCGTATTTCAACAATGCGCGATATGTCGGATAGGGATTGTCATAAAAAGAAGGCGCGGGGCGGCGCGGGTCAAAGCGCCGCGCGATGTCGCGGGCTTCGTCTTCACTCCAGATGAAATGGGAAGTCTCGCGCGCCAAGAGATCGCTCTTTCACTTGATTTTCGCCTAAAGATATCCTCCCAGTCTAGGATGTATTTATCCACGCTGTCAGCCGCGTAGTTTGTTCCCTCACGCGGCTTTTGGGTATAATTTGGGTCGGCGCGGGGCGTGCGCCGGGTTTATTCCGGGGTTGCGCCGGGTATAGTGAGGAACAAACATGGCTAAAAAAGAAGAATTACTCTATTTATCGCGCCGCGACGTGAAAGATTTACTGGATTACCCGTCCTGCATCGCTCTGATGAAAACGGCCATGCAATCAGTTGCGAAAGGTGAAGCGGTTCAACCCATTCGCAGCGCCGTCTCCTCGCCAGGCGGGTCGGGCCTCTTGGGCATGATGCCCGGCGCGATGGCTGATCCGGAAATTTTGGGAATCAAGACCGTCACCGTCTTTCCCGGTAACTTTCAGGAAGGACTCCCTTCTCATCAGGGGTTCGTGTCGCTCTTTGACGCTCAAAACGGAACGCCTCTTGCGTTGATGGACGCCAGCGTGATCACGGCCATTCGCACGGCGTGCGCTTCGGCCGCGGCGACGCAGCTTCTCGCCCGGCGCAATGCGCAAGAGATGACCGTGATGGGGTATGGCGAGCAAGCGGAAACGCATATCGCCGCCATCAAGCTTGTGCGTGACCTAACGCGCATCGTGGTCTGGGGGCGGGATGAGGAAAAAGCAAAAAAATTCGCCCGCGCGCAATCTGATCTACATGGGATTGAGATCAATGCGGTTCTAGGTGCGCAACAGGCGGTCGAGGGTGCTGATATAATATGTACACTGACGGCATCTTCGACGCCGATTCTTAAAGGCGCATGGCTGGCGCCGGGCATGCATGTGAATGTTGTGGGGTCGGGAATGCCGAGCGCTTGTGAGGTTGACGCCTTGGCCGTGAAGCGGGCAAAATTTTATACTGATTACACGGCTTCCGTGAAAGCGCTGGGCGGCGAATACCGCGCCGCGCTGGTGAGCGGCGAAATAGATGAAAACCATATTATCGGTGAAGTTGGCGAGATCATGATGGGGACCCGCCCGGGGCGCGAATCGGAAAGCGACCTCACCATGTTCAAATCCCTCGGAATGGTCACGGAAGACCTTGTCAGCGCACATTTTCTATATCATCAAGCTAAGACAAAGAATGTCGGCGCCTGGCTGGATCTTTAACGCGAATAGCTACATGGAAGAGGACCAAAATTTATGAATTCACCGCCGACCCCGATCATTGCGCCAACAATTGAAAAAGTTCTGGAAGCGAAAGAGCGCATTCAGCCCCATGTGGTGCGTACGCCCTTAATACCCTTGAGCGGAAAACATGAGGGCTGCAAAATATTTCTCAAACCTGAAAACCTTCAACCCTACGGCTCTTTCAAAGTCCGCGCCGCTATGAACGCCATTCTGTCGGCTGATGATCATTCTTTGGCCCAAGGCGTGGTGACGGCGAGTGCGGGTAATTTTGGCCAGGGGTTGGCGGCGGCGGCGCTGGCGCTGGGTGTCCCGTCGAAAACTTTTGTTCCCGAAACGGCCGCCGCTATAAAAGTGCAGGCTTTGGAATCTTTGGGGACGGCGGTGAGACGCATTCCTTATGAGGACTGGTGGCGTATTCTCACAAGTCATGAGGCGCCGGAAGTCGGCGGGCTGTTTATTCATCCTTGCGCGTCGCAACACGTGGTTGAAGGCAACGCCACGATCGGCCTTGAGATCATGGAAGATCTGCCCGATGTCGATGCGGTGCTTGTTCCTGTGGGCGGCGGGGGGTTGATCACGGGGATCGGCTCCGCCATCCGCAATATGAAACCGGATGTAAAAATTATCGCCTGCGAATCAGAAGTCTCTCAGCCCGTTGCGGCGGCGTTGGCTGAGGGCAAGCCCGTCATGGTTCCGCGCAAACCAACTTTTGTGGATGGCATGGGCGGACCGATGGTGCTGGAGCGGATGTGGCCTTTATTGCGCGAGGTAGTTGATCAAACCGCTCTGTCCAGCATTGAAGACATCGTTGCCGCCATTCGTTTTTTAGCGGTGGAGCATCATCTCATTGCGGAAGGCGCCGGCGCGGCGCCTCTGGCGGCGGCATTGTCGGGCCAGGGTGGAACAGGCAAAATTGTCTGCATCATCTCCGGGGGCAATCTTGATAGTCACCATTTGCGCACAATCCTTGGCGGCGAAACACCCGCTTGAGAAGTGCTGGTTATAAGAAATGGCAATGCACTTCACCCCACGGGGGCGCGAGGGGGAGCAAAAAGAAAAAACCCTCACCCCTTTTGGGGGAGAGGGCAGGGTGAGGGGGCGCGCCCCCCATGTAGATCGAGTTAACCTTAGAAATTCAAGCTTGCTTCAACGCCCAATTGGCGGCCCCGGCGTTTGGAGCCGACGAAGATGCGGTCGCCGGCGATGACCACATCGCGGAACCGCAGGACATCCGTATAGGCGTCTTCATTCGTGATGTTCTTGACGAACACGGCCAATGAATAATGCTCAGTGTCAATGCCAAGCCGCGTGTTCAACATGGTCGCCTGACCGAACTCGGCCAGATTATGCACTTGAACGAAACGCTTTGAATCATAAGAGCCGTTGATGTTCACAAAGAACTCAAAGTTATAATCCGGAATTTCCCGGCGCCATTCACCGGACCAGTTCAACTCGTGCTGCGACACGCGCGGCATGATGTTGCCCGCCACGCTGGCGTCGCCAACCAATGCCAACTGGTCAAGCGTCCCGCCTTTTTTAATTTCAGGGTTCACATAGGCGTAACCGAGGGTCAGGAACAGATCTTCTGTCGGCGCCGCCTGGATTTCAATCTCGCCGCCCCACGCTTCCAGTTTGTCCAGATTAACAATCTGGGAGTTGCCGGATGCATCCGCGCCAATGTCCGCAATGGCGTCCCCCAAAGTATCGAAGCGATC
>JAJFIM010000386.1 GCA_021774995.1 Alphaproteobacteria bacterium
CCACATGAACTCATATGTTTTTGTGTCAAGCAACGGTCGGGCGGTGCGGCGCTCTGTCAGAATTCAAGATTTTGACGCCGATCGCGTCGAGATCCTCTCCGGCCTGTCGGAAGGCGAAGAGATTATCATTGGGCCGGACCTACCGCTCCTTACGGAGGGTTACCAGATAAGGGAGCAATTGGATGTGGCTAGCTGACCTTTCCATTCGGCGGCCTGTCTTTGCTGTGATGATCATCGGCGCCTTGGTTGTCCTCGGATTGATCTCAATAGGACGGCTCGGCGTTGATCTGTTTCCCAGAGTCGAATTTCCCTATGTCTCTATAATCACTACATTGGAAGGCGCGGCGCCGGATACTGTTGAATCCGAGATCACCGACATAATAGAAGAAAACGTCAATACCATATCAGGCATCAGGCAAGTCAGATCCATCAGTTCGGAAGGGTACTCGCAGGTCAATATAGAATTCGAACTTGAAGAAAACATCGACGTCAAGGCTCAGGATGTGAGGGACAAAATAGCCATTGCGCTGAAAGACCTGCCTGATGACATCGACCAACCCATCATCGAAAAGCTTGATCCTGATTCCTCCCCCATACTTTCAATCGTTGTGGCGGGCAATGTCTCTATTGGCGAGCTGACGGTTTTCGCCGATGAAGTGGCGAAAGAGGCCATTCAGAAAATCCCGGGCGTTGGCTCCGTCTCGCTCGTCGGAGGCCGCAAACGGGAAATGCGTATCTGGCTCGACGCCATCATGATGCGCGCCCACAGGGTCACGGCTGACGATGTGGTCAATGCGATCCGGGCGGAGCATACGGAATTGCCAGGCGGACGCATGGAGGTCAGCGGACTCACGCGTGAATTCGGCGCCAAGACCATCGCCGAAGCGCGCAGCGCCGAAGAATTCGCCGATCTTGTCGTTGCCTTCAAACCCAACGGAACCACGACCCGCATACGCGATGTGGCGCGGGTCGAAGACGGACTTGAAGACGAAAGAACCTTCGCGCAACTCAATGGTCAGGCCAGCGTTTCGCTTGAAGTCCGCCGCCAGTCAGGCCGCAACACCGTGGATATGGCGCGCGCAATCAAAGCCGAACTTGAGAAGTTGAGAGCTATAGCCCCAAAGGGAATTAACCTTATCATCGCGCGGGATACGTCGCGCTTTATCGAATCCTCAATCAACGACATTCAATTCGACTTGCAGATCGCCTTCTTGCTCGTTGCCTTTATCACTTTTTTCTTTTTATTAAATTGGCGCTCCACATTTATTGTCGCTTTGGCTATTCCTACTTCCTTGATCTCAACATTTTTTGCATTTTATATCTTTGATTTCACCATCAACTTAATGACGTTGCTTGCGCTGACAGTCGCCATCGGCCTCTTGGTTGACGACGCCATCGTGGTCATCGAAAGCATACAACGCAATATCGATGAGGGCATGGACAAAGCCGAGGCGGCGCGGCGCGGCACTAAGCGCGTGGGTCTTGCGGTTTTGGCCGGAACCTTCGCCACCCTTGCCGTGTTTGTTCCAATCGCCTTCATGTCAGGCGTTATTGGACGCTTTATCTTTCAATACGGGCTGGCCATAGTATTTGCCGTGTCCGTCTCTCTGCTGGTGGCGTTAACGTTGACGCCAATGCTGTCATCCAGATTTTTGACCGTCTCTTCCGCCACTGGCCGGTATCTGGCGCCTATTGAAGCCTTTCATCAAAAAATGGAGGTTCTGTACGGCCGCATCATTCGCACCGCCGTGAGACATCGCTATCTGGTTCTCTTAGGCGCTCTAGGAAGTGTCATGATCGGGGCGTGGTTTGCCGCCGGCGTTCCAGGCGCTTTCATATCTAGTTCGGATCGCAGCGAGTTTCAGGGCTCAATCGAACTTCCCGTTGGTTATGGCATTGGCGAGGCAAAAATTGCGGCGGCGCGCCTTCAGGATTCTTTTTCTAAGATAGATAATATTACAGGCGTCTTCATCACGGTCGGCGCAGACTCTCAAGCAAAAACCAATAAACTCGATCTTTACGCCCTCCTCACGCCCAAGCAGGAACGACGCCAGAGCCAGCGTTTTATTATGGATCAAGCGCGCCACTCTGTGATTTCGACCGTTCCCGAAGCGACTAAAAGCTCAATCGTTCAAGTGCCTTGGGTGTCCGGCAGCGGCGTTTCAAATGTGGAAATTGAATATGCCGTTCGCGGATCAGATCTTGACGCCATCAATATTTATGTAAACGCCTTGATTGGCGACATGCGCAAATCGGGTCTTTTCACCGATATCCAAAGTAGTTTTGAGGCGGGGCGGCCGGAAATCCAAATAGTCGTCGATAGATTACGCGCGGGCGATCTAGGCGTTTCAGCACGCACACTTGCCATTACGACCCGAACTGTCATCGGCGGCGTGGAGGCGGGTACGTTTGAGTCCAATGGCAAGCGTTACGATATTCGGGTCCGCATGAAAGAAGATCAACGCCAAAACATTCGCCAACTGGAATTGATTCAAGTGCGCGCGGAGAATGGGCGTTTGATGGATTTGGTCAGTCTTGCCGACATCAAATACGCCACAGGCTCTGCTCAAGTCGACCGCCTGGATCGCGCACGCAAAATATCCATCCTCGCCAACGGCGCTCTTGGCGTCGCGCTGGGCACATCGACGGAAAAGTTCGATGAGTTGATCGCCAAACGCCCGCTCCCGCAAACCATGACCGGATCGTATGAAGGCGGCGCGCGGCGCATGAAAGAAACCAAGAAAACCATTCTCTTTGCATTCATGCTGGCTCTGATCGCGCTCTATATGGTTCTGGCCAGCCAGTTTAATAGTTTTTCTCAGCCATTCGTGATCATGCTGACGGCGCCGCTCAGTTTCTCAGGGGCTTTCGCCGCTCTTTACTTCGCGGGCCAGGATCTTTCTCTCTTTGCGCAAATTGGATTGATTGCCCTGATGGGAATCGTCATGAAAAACGGCATACTGCTCGTTGACCGCGCCAATCAATTGCAAAGTGAAGGGGCAACGCCGAAGGAAGCTATTCTAACGGCGGGGCCAGAGCGGCTACGGCCCGTTCTCATGACGGCTTTCGCTGCAATTTTCGGTATGTTACCGGTCGCACTGGCCACATCAGACGGCGCCGAGTGGCGCAACGCCATGGGCTTCATCATCATCGGCGGCCTCTCTTCTTCCACCCTGCTGACATTCGTGGTCGTGCCGGCGGCCTATGTGCTTCTCGCGGAAAGCGGCGCCGCAAGACTCAAAAAATTAAAAGGCCGTGTTGACGCGGCGCGTGAAGGGGTCAAGGCCAGGCTGGGACGCAAGGCAATTTAGCGCGAGGTCAGAATAGTCCAGCGCTCACGCCCTTACGGAAATAAAGGCTGTTGCATCAATCCGCAGGTCTCGTCAAAGCCGAACATGCGATTGAAATTCTGAATCGCCTGTCCGCTTGATCCCTTGACGAGATTGTCGAGGGTGGACACCAGAATCGCCCGCCCCGGAACGCGGTCTTCAAAAACGCCAAGCAGGCAGGTGTTTGATCCCCTGACATGCCGCGTTTCGGGCGTTTGTCCATCCGCCGCCACACGCACAAAAGGCTCGTCCCTGTAACGCCGGCTCAGCACGCTCCGCAGATCAGTGGCGGACGCTCCCTCC
>JAJFIM010000387.1 GCA_021774995.1 Alphaproteobacteria bacterium
CCCTGCATATTCGAGTTTATCTATTTCGCCCGGCCAGACAGCATTGTCGGCGGAAAAAGCGTTTATGAAGTTCGCAAAAACATGGGCTCAGAATTGGCGAAAGAAAATCCGGTGGATGTTGACGTTGTTGTACCCGTACCAGATTCGGGAACCCCGGCCGCCATTGGTTATGCATCCATGAGCAACAGTCCGTTCGAACTCGGCATTATACGCAACCACTATGTCGGACGCAGTTTTATTGAACCAACACAAAAAATACGCGAATTACAGGTTAAGCTGAAACACAATATCAATCAGCCCGTCATCAAAGGAAAACGGGTTTTGCTGATTGACGACAGTATTGTTCGGGGAACGACTTCAGTAAAAATCGTCAAAATGATGCGCGATGCCGGGGCGCGCGAAGTTCATATGCGCATCGCCAGTCCGCCAATTACGCATCCCTGTTATTACGGTATTGATACGCCGGATCGCTCTAAACTTTTAGCCGCAACCCAGTCACTAGAAGAAATGACGTCGTTTATCGGCGCTGACAGTCTCGGTTTTTTGTCAATTGATGGTCTCTATCGCGCCATGGGAGAAAAATCGCGCAATTCGGTTCTGCCTCAATATACCGATCATTGCTTCACCGGTGATTATCCAACGCGTCTTGTCGACCAGGAAACGCACTTTCCTCAGCGGCAGCTCTCACTGCTCGCCGAAACGGCATAGCTGGGGAACGCGCTATGAGCGAAAATTCATCTGATCAAGGCCGTCTTGCAGGACGACTTGCCGTTATTACAGGCGCCTCGCGCGGTATTGGCCGCGCTGTCGCGTGCGCATTTGCCGGCGAAGGCGCCCATGTCATTCTTCTTGCCCGCACTGTGGGCGGGCTGGAAGAAGTCGATGACGAAATCAAGGCCAAAGGCGGCAGTACAACTCTTGTTCCTCTCAATATTACTGATTTCGACGCTCTGGACCGATTGGGCGCCTCTATTTATGAACGTTGGAAAAAACTGGATATTCTGGTTGGCAATGCAGGAATCCTGGGATCATTGACGCCATTAGGGCACATAGCGCCAAAAGAATGGCAAAGCGTTCTCGATACTAATCTCACAGCAAATTGGCGCCTTATTCGCTCGCTCGATCCCTTGCTCCAGCAGTCTGATGCAGGGCGGGTAATTTTTGTCTCGTCCGGCGTTACTCAGACACATAAAGCTTATTGGGGATCTTATGCAGTATCAAAGGCTGGTCTGGAAGCGCTCTCAGGTCTTTATGCAGCTGAAAATATGAAAACGCATCTTTGCTGCAACGTGATTAATCCCGGACCAGTTCGCACCCACATGCGCGCCAAAGCCATGCCAGGCGAAGACCCTCAAACACTTACCCACCCAAATGAACTTGCCAGCCTCTTTCTCGAATTAGCCAGCCCATCATCGACGCGCAATGGCGAAGTAATTGATTACAAGGCGTGGCGCAATTCTCAAGTTTAACTTTTGTTGGCATACGGATTTTTACCGCTGCGTATCTGCAAGCGGATGGGAACGCCATCAAACCCGAATGACGTGCGCAAAGAGTTGATCAAATAACGCCTATAGGATTCAGGTAAATGCGACGCCCGTGACGCGAACAGGACAAAAGTAGGAGGTCGGCTTTTTGTCTGCGCCATGTAACGCAACTTGATATGCCTTCCCTGAACTGCCGGGGGAGGATGCCGTATGGTGACTTCTCTCAACCAATCATTTAATTCGTGCGTTTTGACTTTTGCATTCCAATCTTCATAAACTTTATCAACAGCAGGCATGAGATGTTCAATGCCTTTTGCCGTCAGGGCTGAAAGCCTAATAAGAGGTACGCCTTTGATCTGCGGTAACAAACGTTCGGCTTTTTCGGTAAGTATTTCCACCAATCGGCCTTTGTCTTTAGCCAAATCCCACTTGTTAATGGCCAAAACAAGCGACCGTCCTTCGCGGTGAACAAGATCGGCCAGCGCCAAATCTTGTTTGTCGAATGAGTGATCCACATCCATCATCAAGACCACCACTTCAGCAAAGCGGATAGCCCGCAAAGTATCGCCAACAGATAGTTTTTCCAGCTTGCTCACGACCCGTGAGCGCCGCCGAATTCCGGCCGTATCGAAAAGCTTGATCCGCCGCCCTCGCCATTCCCAGTTTACGGCAATTGAATCACGCGTAATGCCCGCTTCAGGCCCAACCAATACGCGGTTTTCATCCAAGAGAGTATTGATGAGTGTAGACTTTCCAACATTAGGCCGCCCGACAATAGCCATTTGCAGAGGATGATTTTCATCCTGCTGGCTCTCGTCTTCATGGCCGTCCGGATCGCCACGAAGACCTTTTGACGCCTCATTCAAAGCTTCGTGAAGATCTCCCATCCCTTGCCCATGCTCGGCTGAAAAAGCAACGGGTGTGCCCAATCCCAATCCGAAAGCTTCATAAAACCCCGCCTCCCCCGCCGAGCTTTCATATTTATTGGCAACCACGACGACAGTGGCGTTTGATTTGCGGACAATATCCGCAAAATGCGCATCAATGGGCGTGACGCCAGCGCGTGCATCGATCATGAACAAACAGACGTCCGCTAGATCAATGGCCTCTTGGGTCTGCGATCGCATATCAGCTTCAAGACTTTTGCCGGTGGCTTCTTCAAGACCGGCAGTATCGATCACAGTGAAGATCAAATTTCCCAGACGGCCTTCACCCTCGCGCCTATCTCGCGTCACGCCAGGCGTGTCGTCTACAAGCGCGACGCGCCGGCCAACCAGACGATTAAAAAGCGTTGATTTTCCGACATTCGGGCGGCCGATAATAGCTACTGTAAAAGTCATAAAACACTATCCGCCTAGCCATCCGCCACAAAAATTACTTATAAGCGGTCAGTTTGGCGTCACCCGATAGTATAAAGACCATCTCGTTCGCAACCACGGGGGCAACAAAAGACCCTCCAGACAATTTAATTTTGCCTAAAATTTCTCCCGTATAGGGTGAGATCGATTGAGCTTCCCCGCGCGATGACACGACAATCAAACGATCACCCGCCAGCACGGGTCCACTCCATTCAATTGGACGCTTTCTCTTTTTTGGTTTTTCAAACTGAGGTAATGGCGTTATCCATCGAATACGCCCTTCTGTTCTGGAAAGGCACACAAGCTCGTTATCAATGGTCAAAACATAGATGAAATCACCGGCAACCCATGGCGTCTGCATACCGCCAATATTACGCGCCCACACACGCACGCCCGTGCGCAAATCAATAGCCACCATTCTGCCATTATGACTAATCGCTAAAACCAATCCCCGATCAACAACAGGGCTGCCCGCAATATCATTCAGTTCAGATAGAGACGTCAGGCGACCGGTGCGCGTGAGCGAATCGCTCCATGCGGGGCGGCCATTTTGAACGCGCAACGCAAAAACTTCGCCTGAAGAATACGGAGCAATCACAATGTCACCGGACACTGCCGGACTACTGCTGACTAAAAAACGCGCTGTTTCTTCAATGCCTTGGTGATTCCACAAAATCGCGCCATCATCAGTATCGAGCGCAAATAGTTGGTTATCAAAAGTTGAAACGAAGACGCGGCCATCAGCAACTGTAGGCGCCGACCGCAACGCCAATCCTACAGTTTGACGCCAAAACTCAGCGCCTGTCTCTGCATCAAGCATGACAATAAAGCCAAATCCGGTTGAAACAAAAACGCGGCCGCTGTCATAGGCGATGCCGCCCCCTGTCCCCAAACGCGATTTTGTCTTTGGCGGCGTTAAATCCACCTGCCACAATAATTCGCCCGTTTCCATATCGACCGCAGTAACACCTGCTTTCGCATCCCTAACGAAAACTTTGCCATCGGCAACAATAGGA
>JAJFIM010000388.1 GCA_021774995.1 Alphaproteobacteria bacterium
CCGCCAACACCTGCGCCGCTGTCGGCCCTTGCAACGCCAGGAGAGCTTGAGAAGCTAAAACCTCAAGCCGCGCCGCGCCCTTAAGTTTTGCTTCTATATGGTTGAAATCCTGCGCCTTCATCGCGGCGTTGACCACGAGAAACAATTCGCCCTGACGGTCTTCGTCTGCGGGGCGCGTAATCATCAAATCATCCAGAATGCCGCCGTTCTCATCCAGCAAGAGCGCATAACGCATCCCGCCGCGTTTTAAGCCCTTCACGTCACCGGGAATGAGCGTTTCTAACGCCCCGGCAATGGCGTCGTGCGCGGCGTCGCCCGTTAAATTTTGCTCCAGCCGCAGCACCGCCTGCCCCATATGAGAGACGTCAAACAGACCCGCCTTTTCCCGTGTGTGAAGATGTTCGGTCAAGACGCCCGCGGGAAAATTGATCGGCATATCAAATCCCGCAAAGGGCGCCATCTTACCGCCAAGCTCGACATGGAGATCATGCAAAGGCGTGAATTCAAGGTTCTGATTTAAATTTGTTTCAGTCATTCTCGTCGAAGCTCTGCAACAGTTTCAAAGGGGCGCGCGAAAAAACTATTCACGCACGCCAACACCCCAACTGTCGCAAAACCTGAGAGATTTAATGCTCAAACACGCCGCAAAACGCATCCGAACGGTTACCCCTTCGGTGAGGCCGGGTGAATGAATGAGAGCGTTAAGCTTCCGTCATCCCGCCGTCCTGCTTTCCAGATTTTCATCCCTGACGCGGTCCCTTTGCCTGAGAGTTTCCGGGGTGGTTGCTCCTTCGGCGCTCCACCGGCTTGAACGTCAAACCAGTGCAAGTCTCTCCCGCGCAGATCATCTGATGGCCACACGCACGCGCTGTCCAGCGGGCAAGTGCAGTGCGGCTAACAGACATGTTTGCGCGGCAAGAGTCAACATGAAGCCTCTAAAAGACTGTAATTATTGGAAAGTCTTACATGCGTTTGGGCACGTCAATGCCCAATAAACCAAGCGCCGCGACAAGTTGCGTCAAGGCGGCGCGGCACAGCCCCAAACGCGATCCGCGCAGCGCCTCGTCCTTTTCGCTCAAAATATGATGTTCGGCGTAAAACCGGCTATAGGCTTGAGCCAAGGCGTATACATGATCGCAGATGAGGTTTGGCGCGCGGCGCTCAAGCGCGGCCTCCATGGCCTCTGGAAAGGCGCTCAACGCCAAACCCAAAGCGCGCTCCACATCGCTTGTTATGCTAAGGGCGGCGTCCGGGATATCCGCATCTTCCTCCACCGCCTTGCGCAAAATAGATTTGATCCGTACCGCCGCATATTGCAGATAAGGCCCGGTCTTGCCTTCAAAGCGCATAAACCGGTCAAGGTCGAAAATATAATCCGACAGGCGGTGCGTATTAAGATCAGCAAATTTCAACGCGCCAATGCCGACCTGATTAGCTATCAATGCGCGCTCCTCTTGGGAAAAGTCAGTAGCGAGCCCCGCTTGGCTCAGCCGCTCCGACGCTTTTTCGCGCACCATAGCGATCAGGTCATGCAATTTCATCACACCGCCCGCCCGGGTCTTGAAGGGCTTGCCGTCAGCTCCGTTCATCGTGCCAAAGCCGATATGCTCAAGCGCGGCCCGCCCACTCAGGCCCCCTTTTTTCGCCGCCCGAAAAACCTGCTCAAAGTGCATATGCTGGCGCTGATCAACCACATAGAAAATGGCGTCCGGCGCGCCGGTTTCCACCCGGTCAAGGATCGTCGCCAGATCGGTTGTGGCGTATGTGGCGCCGCCATCTGACTTTTCCAGAATAAGAGGCGGGATTTCATGACTGTCATCGGGTTCGGCGACATCAATGATGAGCGCGCCCTGATCTTTGCGCGCCAATCCCGCTTTTTTCAAACTGGCGATCATGCCGGGAATCAGATCATGCACATCCGATTCGCCCTTCCAGAGATCAAACGCAACACCGAGCGCGCCGAATTCACGCTCCATGGCGCGGCGCGATACGGCCAGAAAATGCCCCCATAAAGCGCGGTAGCCGGGCCGTCCGGACTGAAGGTCAACCGTGGCGAGGCGCGCCGCCTCATCGCGCACCGGGTCCGCTTTACACGCCGCCGCCGCCACAGGATAAAGCCGCTCCAAATCCTCCAAAGTCACCGGCGATTCTTCCGGGTAAGAGCCGGACCGGGACGCATCGAAATAAGGCAGGTCAGGCTGTTCCGCCTCAAGCGCGCTGATCAGCATGCCCATGGGCTTGCCCCAATCGCCCATATGCACGTCGCTTAGCGTTTCCGCGCCGACAAAGCGGAACAGGCGCGTCAAACTGTCGCCGATGATGGTGGAGCGCAAATGCCCCACATGCATGGGTTTGGCAATGTTTGGGCCGCCATAGTCAAACAGGACTTTTTGAGGCGCCGCCTCCACGCCCAGCCGGTCATCGGCGGCGAGGGAGGTAAGGAACCGGCCCAAGAATTCATCCGTGACAGACAGGTTTATGAAACCGGGTCCGGCGATGGAGACGTCTGAAAAACAGCCATTTTCCGACAGGGCCGCGACAATTTGGTCGGCAATTTTCCGGGGATTGGTCTTGGCGATTCGCGCGGCGGCCATCGCGCCATTGCACTGAAACTGTCCCAGATCCGGCCGATCGGATCGGCTGACCAGCCCCAAATCCCGCGGCAGATCGAGCGCGCCAAAAGCGTCTCCCGCCAAGCCAGACAAATAAGCGGTAAGGGAAGCCATTTCAGCCAAGCACCCTGCGGAATTTCAGCATGTTTACGGACGCAGCACGCGGCGCAAATTGGGCCTGTCAAAAGGCGTGTGCGTGCGGTTATAGGCGAGTTGATCGGGAGTTAACTCCCATCCGACCAGAATTTCATAGAGATCCCCGCGGCCCAAACGTTTGTAATCGATTTTCAGGCCGCTCACCTTTTTAGTGAGAAAAAACCGCCCTTTTTCAACGTCGAAGTCAACTTCTTCCGTGTAGATTTTTTTGGACAAAACCGTGCTGTTGAGCTCGGTTAAAGCCACAAAATAGCGAAATTTCTGCTTGCCGGGGCGGGCCGCCGGGCCGGCGCGCAAATCAAGGGAAAATCTGATCTCGGATTTAACAATCTCGTCGTCATATTTGCACTCGATGGAAACATCGCCGATTTCCGCGTCATAGGCCAGATTCTCAAGGTTTTTCTCAGGGCCAGGGCCAAAAACCGACAGCCGGTTGGCGTCATAAAGAACCCCGGCCTGCGGGCAGATAACGCGGGAGACCTCATCGCCGCCGCAGGACGCCAGCAAAACGCTCCCAAGCGCAGCTGCAACCCATCCCAGCACCCCATGCAACCCTCTTGTTTTTTGCTTTACTTTTAGATGCGCCATGGTCACGTTCCTGCCTCTTTCCATGCTACAAGATGGAGTGGTGATTTGCCGCTAGGGGAGAACGTCTCTTTTCCCCATCGCCGCATTTTGATAAAGGTTGA
This sequence comes from Alphaproteobacteria bacterium, assembly GCA_021774995.1. Classification (GTDB taxonomy): domain Bacteria; phylum Pseudomonadota; class Alphaproteobacteria; order SMXP01; family SMXP01; genus JAJFIM01. The sequence goes on from JAJFIM010000388.1 coordinate 3,458, forward strand.
TAGCCGCATTAGCGGTAAGCCGCAAGCTTACCAGGAGAAGCGCCAAAACGCATGACTAAAGCCCCCCTTACCCGACCCCCACGCCCGCCCATGGACGTGTTATTAGCATCTCCCCGCGGATTTTGCGCCGGCGTGGAACGCGCGATCCACATTGTCGAAATGGCCATTCAGAAACATGGAAGCCCCGTCTATGTGCGCCACGAGATTGTCCATAACAGACGCGTCGTCAAACGCCTGGAAGCGATGGGCGCCATATTCATCGATGAGCTGAATGAGGTTCCAAATGACCGCCCGGTTATTTTTTCCGCCCACGGCGTTCCCAAAACAGTTCCGCACGAAGCCGAAATCCGAGACATGATCTATCTCGACGCCACCTGCCCTTTGGTTTCGAAGGTTCACGTGGAAGCGGAACACCATCACGCCAAGGGATTGGATATCGTCCTGATCGGACACGCCGGACACCCCGAAGTGGTCGGCACGATGGGCCAATTGCCGGACGGCGCCATTACCCTGATCGAAACCCCCGAGGACGCCGCCCGGTTCATCCCCCGAAACCCGGATAAATTGGCCCTGATCACGCAAACCACTTTGTCTGTTGATGACGCCGCCGGGGTCATAGCGGTCCTGTGCGAGCGCTTCCCCACCATCAGGCGCCCCCATAAAGAAGATATTTGCTATGCGACGACCAATCGTCAGGCTGCGGTCAAAAATATTGCGCAACGCTGCGACGCGATTTTAGTGATCGGCTCGCCAACGTCTTCAAATTCCATGCGGTTGGTGGAAGTGGCGCAACGATTGGGCTGCAAAGACTCATGGCTGGTGGAATGCGCCGATGAGATTCCCTGGGCGAAGCTTGGGCAACCGCGCATATTGGGCATTACGGCCGGCGCTTCAGCGCCTGAAGAACTCATCGAGGAAGTGTTGAGCGCCTTGCGGATGAGATTCACGGTGACAATAGAAGAAATTTCAGTCACTGAAGAACACGTGACCTTTAAACTTCCCCGCCTCTTAAGCGCCTAAAGCACGCGAATCAATAATGGCCGTCTATACAGAAGTCTCACAGGAAGATCTGGCAATTTTTCTCGGCCAATACGATATCGGGCGGGCGCTGTCCTATAAGGGCATTGCGGAGGGCGTCGAGAATTCTAACTATCTTCTGCAAACCGATAAGGGGCGCTATATTCTGACCCTCTATGAAAAGCGCGTGGAGGTAAAAGACCTGCCCTTTTTTTTAGGATTCATGGATCATTTGGCGCAAAAGAATCTGAAGTGCCCGGTGCCCGTTCACGCCCGCGACGGCGTTGCCCTCAAGCGCCTCTCAGGACGGCCCGCCGCCATCATTTCATTTCTGGACGGCATGTGCATCAACCGGCCAAACGAGAAACATTGCGAACAAGTGGGCTTCAATCTGGCGCGCCTTCATATGGCGGGGCGCGATTATACCGGCGTGAGAGCGAACAATCTCGGGCCTGATCAGTGGCGCCCCCTTTTCGATCAATGCGCCGCCCGCGCTGACGAGGTGACGCCGGGGCTCAAACAAATCATCGCCGAAGAGTTGGACTATCTAACACAGAATTGGCCAGGCGGATTGTCTCAAGGAATTATCCACGCCGACCTTTTTCCCGATAACGTCTTTTTTATCGATGATATGTGCTCAGGTCTCATTGATTTCTATTTTGCCTGCAATGACGCCCTGGCTTACGATCTGGCGATCTGCATTAACGCCTGGTGCTTTGAACGCAGCGGCGAATTCAACGCCACCAAAGCGCGCAAGCTGACGCAAGGCTATATGTCTCAAAACCCACTGCCCGGCAAGGATATCGAAGCGCTGCCTAATTTATGCCGCGGCGCCTCTTTGCGTTTTCTTCTCACCCGGCTCTATGACTGGCTGAATCAAGTCGACGGCGCCCTGGTGAAACCCAAAAACCCTAACGAATATCTTGAACGCTTGCGTTTTCATCAAAAGGCAAGCTCCAGCGCCAGTTACGGCCTGTCATGAGCGATGTCAGAATCCAGATCTATACCGATGGCGCGTGCTCGGGCAATCCAGGGCCGGGCGGATGGGGCGCTCTGCTGATCGTAGAGGACAAACGCAAGGAGCTCAGCGGCGGCGAAGCGGAGACCACAAACAACCGCATGGAATTGCTGGCCGCCATCCGCGGCCTTGAGGCGTTGAAACGCTCCAGCGCGGTCGATCTTTTCACCGACTCAAAATATGTCCGCGACGGCATCGTGAAGTGGATTGAAAACTGGAAGAAAAACGGCTGGCGCAACGCCAGTAAAAAACCCGTGAAAAACGCCGATCTCTGGCGCCAGCTCGACACCGTCAACCAACAACACCAGGTGCGCTGGCACTGGGTAAAAGCCCATAACGGACACCCCGAGAACGAACGCGCGGACGCTTTGGCCAATGAAGGCATGGCCCAGTACCGATAGAGCGCTTCCGTCAAGCAGACTTGCTCTACCGGGCGGATTTTCCGTTTATAATTGATCAAGCATATATTGTGCGGACGACACTTTGAAATCGCCAGGCCCTTCGATATTCAGATGGGTCACGGCGCCGTCCTTGACCACCATCGAATAACGTTGGGCGCGCTGTCCCATGCCAAAACCCGATGCGTCAAGATCCAGTCCCACCGCCTTGGTAAAATCGCCATTGCCGTCAGCAAGCATCAGCACTTTGTCCTCAACGCCCTGCGCCTTGCCCCAGGCGTCCATAACGAACACGTCATTGACGGAGATGCACGCAATCGTATCCACGCCTTTGGCTTTGAGTTGATCGGCGTTCTCCACAAAACCAGGTAGATGTTTTGCCGAACATGTGGGCGTGAACGCGCCGGGCACGGAAAAAAGAGCAACCGTCTTACCCGCAAAAACATCCCCCGTGCTCAAAGGACCAGGCCCATCCGCCCCCATCGTCATCAAAGTCGCCTCTGGAATTTTATCGCCAATTTTTATAGTCATCTCGCACCGTCCGATCAGAATAGAGGAAAAAGCATTCACGAAGACAGGCCCGTAGACGCAAAACGCGAAGGTTTGCCGCCCATGGCCGTCAGAGTGATTTACACGATATATGCCCCGGCTGAAAAGAGCGAATTTGCCTTTCACTCTCAAAAACAACCATATTAGAAATAAATCAAAAAGACTCAACCATTACGGGAATATCACGCGGCCGGAAATATATACTCATTAGACTGACAATAACCTTTCCAATTATTATCGGACAGATTCAGTCTCCCGCCCAAAAACCGTCACTTTTTCCCTTAACCATAGAGGCGTGATCCAGATGGCGGAGTATGCTAGACTGTCATTCAAGCATCGACAGTAATTTTAATACGGACCGAACGATGATTGAACAACTGCATATGATGGAAGGCCAACTCCTGATCGCCATGCCACACATGGCCGATCCGAGGTTTCAGCGCGCCGTCATTTATCTTTGCGCCCACTCACATGAAACGGGCGCCATGGGATTTGTTATCAACAAACAAGTCGATCATATCGATTTTGATGAATTGCTGGATCATTTGGGATTGAACTCGCGCGAAATCATTTCCACCCCGCCCATTCATTTCGGAGGTCCGGTTTCCCCTGAACGAGGGTTTGTTTTACACTCGGCTGATTATACTGCGCAAAGCGCCACGCTGAATGTTAAAGACGGGATTGGCCTCACCGCGACGCTTGATATTCTCAAAGACATCGCCACAGGCGAAGGACCGCGCAATGCGTTGCTGGCGCTGGGATATGCCGGATGGGCGCCTGGACAGCTAGAAGAAGAAATCCTGAATAATGGCTGGCTTCATTGCGACTCAGATGAAGATTTGTTGTTCGGCGGCGACAATGATCGCAAATGGGAACAAGCCCTGGCCAAAATGGGCGTCGACCCAGCGCATCTTTCAGGGTGCGCCGGACGCGCGTGAAAATCAACATTCGTCTTGAGCGCGCGAGAATCAGCGCGCCATTTTTTGAGCGTGTTGGTGAACAGTCGCAGATGAAGTTCTGTATATAATTTCATGAGGACGCAATTTTGAAACAAATTACGAGAATTAATCATATCGGATTAAGGGTGCGTAACTTGAGTGTTGCCAGAGAATTTTACGAAAAACTCGGTTTCGAATTTATTGTCGGCCCGATTGGTCCAGAACCGGTTGCAGTGATGGAACACCCTTGCGGCATCAACATCAATTTTATCCTCAACGCCTCGGCAGACGCGTCAGATGTGAATGTTTTGATGGATATTCCAGAGAAGCATACAGGCTTCACGCATATCGCCTTAGAGATTGATGATGTGCAGGCTGTCAAACAGACCCTTAGCGCTCA
>JAJFIM010000389.1 GCA_021774995.1 Alphaproteobacteria bacterium
ACTCACTTACGCAATTGGTCCGGCAGAGCGCGTTTGCTTGCGGCTGAAGGTATCCCTGCATCTATGGGAATCTTCCACTGTGCCGGCGGTTATAAATAGAATTTGGAGAAGACCATGACTACTTTTTGTATGAGAGCGTGCTTATCAGGAACTGCTTTTTTCGCGGGGCTGGGTTTGAACCTGTCGGCACAGGCCCATGACGAGCTGCACTTTTCACATCCGTTAATTTCCGAATCGCCCTCGCCTGACACAAAAGTACGGCTCAATTTTCTCTATCTTGACGTCGATGAAGATGGGGAGAAGTCGAAGGAGTATGGCGTCAGCTTAGAGGGCGAATACGCCTTCAGCCCGTCTTTCAGTATTGAAGTGGATGCGCCTTTTTCAATTGTCGATCCCAACGGCGCTCCAAATATTGACCATCTGGGCTCAATTGAGGTGGGGTTCAAATTTGCAAACTTTGCCTTTGCCGATCATGGCGTGCTTTTAGGCTACGGCATTGCATTCGTATTGCCGACTGGCGATGAAGAAAGCGGCATCGGCAATGACCATCTGGTCGAGATCGAGCCTTTTTTCAACATCGGGTATAAAAGGGACGCGCTTGAAGTGGTGGCGTTCACCTCCTTTGGCTTGCCCATCAATCAAAATCAGGGCGAAGAGGTTGAAACGGAAATGGGGTATAATCTGTCTTTTCTTTATCATGTGAGCGACCGCGTATCCGGATTACTGGAATTTGACGGCGGGACGGTGCTGAGCGGTGAAGAGGACGGGGCAACGGTGATCAACATCACGCCGGGCGTCAAAGTGAAGCCAACGGACAATGAAAAATTTGAGCTTGGCGCCGGGATAAGCTTCCCTTTGACGGCTAACCGAGAATTTGATGTTCGAGCGATTTTCTCGGCGTTCTATCATTTTTGAGAATCGCGGAATTTGGGCTGGCGCCGTCAAAGCCATTTGGCGGCGCCAGCCGATCTTTCCTCTTGCCGGGGCATGGGGTATACCCTCAAAAAAGGCTATACGCATTGTTTACCCTGTGAGGAATTCGCCATGAGTAAAGTCCATGATCAAGCCCCTTCAAGGGACCCGCTTACGCAGGAATGGATTGACGCGCATCTGCCGGAGCAGGAGAGACGGCAGGTTAAGATCATCAAAGACATGGATGCGCTTGGGGCCGAGCGCGACCAATGGATCGAAGCCTTTTTAGAGCGCATTCAAAAGCGTGGATTTAATGTGGATGGCGACATGAAGCGCCGGGTCGGACCTGATGAAGTTCCCGAAAAGCCGGATCGCCCTTTCAAGGTGGTTTTTTAAATTTCTTTTTTAAGACTTGGAAGGAATGTGTCATGACGCGCCCTCACATCGAGCCTTTTTGCGAACGCGTTGAAGAATACCGCGCCTTCACCCTGCCGGGTTTTCCCAAAGGCAGTCATTACAAGATTCTCTCTCTTGACCGCGATACCGGCGCGTGTTCACTGAAAATGCGTTTTGATGCGGGCTATGCGCGCGCGCCGGGCATGTCGTATTCCGATATGGAATTTTTCATCCTGCAGGGGCAACTGAAAGTTGGCGATAAAGTCTATGGGCCCGGCCATTATGTGTTTCTGCCCGCGGGCGTGGCCTTGGGCGCGCTCACCAGCGAACAGGGCTGCGAGGCCCTGATGTTTTACAATGAAGGAGAGCCCACTTTCGTAGAATCCGACAGCAACCACCGGCTGGCTATTCAGCAGGCCACTGTCGATTTAAACGCTTATGACGATATGCCGTGGATCGGAACGGCCCGCAAATCGCCCGGCGTCGCGACGGGGTGCCTGGTGAAACTCTTGCGTTTTGATCCCTTCACCAAAGCAACGACCTTTCTTTATTCCATGACCGCCGAGTTTTCACAGGACAATATTTCCTATCATGACTGCGCGGAGGAATCCTTTCACATCTGGGGGACGTCATGGATGCTGCAATTTGGAGATTTGCCGACCGGGGGATATTTCTGGCGCCCGCCTTACATCAATCACGGCGCATTCGCCTCGCGCCTGGGATGTATTGCTCTGGGCCGCACGGACGCAGAGCTGTTCAATTATTTTCACTTTAATCCGTGGACGACGCCTGAGGAAAACCACGCCCGCGCCGCCGCCAAGATATATCGCGAACGCCCAGATTTATGGAAATGGGTCGTGTCGGAAGGGCACAATCATCCCCATGGCCCGGAAGATTTCGAGCACGGCGACTATCACGACCAGGTGAAGCACTTGCATCGCGATCATGACCATGATCACTGACGCCGGGTTCTCATATTGCGCGTTAGATGACGCTCGCGATGATTATTCGGCCGCTTGCGCCGCTGCCGCAGGTTTGTGAAGGGGAATGGGATCTAAGACCCACCCCTTCGTTTCGCGCCGCGCCGGGCTGGGTATGGCGTAAGCCACTTTGCCCAGTGTACGGTTGATCTGGTCGCTATCGATACGCCAGCCGCGATCTTCCCATTTTTTGATCAATTCGCGATAATGGGCGATGGCTTTGTCGTGCTCGACAAAAATTTCATGCACATTGGTGCGCGGCGTCAGCGCCGGTTGCAGCGGCTCCAGCACGTCGCGGTCTTGAAGCGCCACAACTTCGTTTAAATCCATCATGCGTTTGTCTTCTTCCTCAGTGGCAAGGAAGTTGCGCAAATTCACCAGATAGATGGACGTATGATCCTCGTCAATCGGCGTTTCGTAGGCGTATTGATGAATGAACACTTTTTCCGTAGGGTGAATAAATGTCCAAATGCTTGATATGCCTTCATGGCCCGTTGAGGTGTCGATGACGGCGTCTTTGTCACGTTTGGAGACGCCGCGCATCTTTTCGTCCGACAAAGGCGGGGCTTCGCGCCTGTTGTGATATCCCGTTCCCCATTCGGTTTTAATAAGAGTGATGGGGCGTAATTTATAGTCGTCCCTTTCGCCTTTAAAGCCGTGCGTCGGGTGAACATATTCATTATGCGCCGAATCAATGCCGTTCTCGATCGAGCGTTTATAATCGATGTTCCACGCAAAATGCTGGACGGTGTCGCGCCAGCCCTCTTGCCCATATTCTTTGATGTCCATAATGGGCGGGCGTTCCGCTTCGGGCAAATCGCCAAGAAAGGCAAAAACCAGGCCGTATTTTTCCTGAACGGGATAGGAATCAACCCGTGCGCGTGAAGGTATTTTCGCGTCCGGCCCTAATGACGGGATGCGCGTGCAAACGCCCTCGCCATTAAACTGCCAACCGTGATAAGGGCATTCGACGCAATCTTTATTTACCTTGCCATCGGCCAGCGAAGCGCCTCTGTGGACGCACACATTGCTGAGACAGTGGGCGGCGCCTGTCTGGTCGCGGAACACAACGAAATCCTGGCCCAGCATGCGCTGTTTTCTGGGCGCTTCGGTTAAGTCCGAGCTTAAGCAAGCCGGGTACCAAAAATTAATGAACATGAATTTCGCGCTCCCTTTATTTCGCGTCTCTAAAGTGTCGTCGCAATATCTATATGGTTTTATGGGCGGTATTTTTCCCGAACTGCCCGGATCAATTCAACAGAGAACTGGCCACAGCGGTGCTCCAGCCGTCCTTTGCGCCAGCGTCCCCGGCGCAGCTCACCCGGCAAATGATGCGGTCGGACGAATCGACCAGCGATACGGCGCCAAAGCCTGCGTCATCTTGCGCAACGGAAACTTTCGCCACGGCGCCAACGCCAAAATGCGTGGTGAAATGAGGGTAACGCAAATCAATCCAACCCGGCTGGTCCCGCGGCTCAAGTTTGCGCAAGGGGCCGCGATAGGTTTCAAGGGACGCATTGGTGGGGATCTGCAATTCTATTTCCAGTTTGTTGTCGATGCAGGCTTGCAGAAAATCTTGAGTTTTCGCGGGGGCGTCATCGGTAATTAGTTTTGCGTTATCCGGCTGGACAAAATTTTGCCACGCAGAAGGGTTGGTCTGGTTGTCGTTAAGGGGCGTAGACGGGTCCACTTTAAACTCATCCATGAACGCGTCGTAGGCGTCATTGCCGTCGCTAGACCAGAGCACGACTTTGAAAACGGCTTCGCCGCTGTCATCGAAAAACTGTATCATGCGGCGCAGCGTGTCATGAGACAATTCCTTCATGGCGAAGGCGGAGGCCCAATGCTCCAGATCGAATGTGAGATCAATGTTCCCGCCTTTGGCGCGCCCTTGCGTTCCATCAAAGCTCAGTTCACTGAACTCCCCGATGGGCATGGCGACAAAATCATCATTTCTGACAAGACCCATGATGCGCCCGAAATCTTTCACGCGCTCCAATATAGCTTTAAAATCATCGCGCAATCTGACGGTGGTGTCGCTGGTCATTGCGTTGACGAGGGCGGCCTCGCTTACGCCCAATTCTCTGGCGCCGTCGCGCGCGGGCAGGCGTCCGCGTTCTTTTTTTAGGTCTTCAAAACGGGATTTTAGATCCGTCATTATACGGGTTCTCCATGACATGCGCCGCGCGAAGGGCGCCGGGCGATTAAAGGTAAGTATCGCAAGGGCTCCTCGTCTCTACAAGGGAGTAAGACGGAGCTTTTTGCCAGGTAAAACACGTAAACTTCCTCATTGCCGGGTTTGGGTGGCAAATGGCGGCGCGTTGAGCCTAAGAGGCTTTGCCCCTGCTTGCCTTTGCCCGTATACTTAACTGAAGGCGCGAAGGCGTGTTTTGCGCGGGGTCTTGCATTATTCATAAGGGAGAATGAGATATGACTGAGTGGTTTACGACGCAAAAGACAATTGTTATGGACCGCCGGAAGTTGCTGGCGGGTTTGGCGGCGGGCTCGGTCTTCGCGGTGAGTGGTTGTACGACGAACCCGGTCACGGGCCGCTCACAACTTATTATGGTGTCAGAGGGACAGTTGGCGCAATTATCAGCCTCTTCCTGGACGCAGATCAAAGGCAAGGAGCGCCTTAGCCGCGACCCTGCGTATACCGGCCGGGTAAAGCGCGTTGCGCCGCGCATCGTCAATGCGGCTGGTTTAGGCAATAAGCCCTGGGAGTTTGCGGTATTTGACAGTGATCAGATCAATGCCTTCGCTATGCCTGGCGGCAAGATCGGCGTTTACACTGGCATATTGGATGTCATGGAAAACGATGACCAGCTCGCCACCGTATTGGGTCATGAAGTTGGGCACATAACTGGGCGCCATGGTCAGGAGCGTTACTCTCAATCCATGCTGGCGGGCGTCGGCATGCAAACGGCTTCGGTGGCGCTTGCGTCCAATGACGTGGCGTTCTCAAATGAACTTGCTGCGATTCTCGGAGCGGGCATTTCTTTTGGCGTGATTCTCCCCTATGCGCGCAAGCATGAATATGAAGCGGATCGCGTTGGCCTCCAATATATGGCCCGCGCGGGGTATGATCCGCATCAATCGGTCAGATTTTGGCAAAATATGATGGCGAAAAATCAAGGCCGCCAGAAGCCGCCGGAATTCATGTCAACGCACCCGTCTGATTCCAATCGCATTGCGCAATTGCAAAAGGCGATCAGGGAAATGGGCGCTTAGCAAAACGCCAGCGCCGTCACGCACCGATAAAATCAATGGTCCGCTGCGCCAGATCCGCGGCCTCGTCTTCTATGATGTAGAAACCGGCCTTTTCATATGTGTGGTGCGGCTGGTCTTTGGCGCCGGGCATGTGGGCGATGATTTTTTTCTGCGCGCCGGTGCGGGCGAGTATTGCGCTGGACAGGGTGAGCACGGGATGGGTCCAGGCGCTCAATGCCTCCCAGGCGGCGCTGTTGGCGGGGCTGGCCGGGTCATCCGGCGAGATGGGTAAGATCATCGGGCAGCGCCGGGGGCCTGTCTTAAAGCTTTCGTCGGGAAAGGGCGCGTCATAAGCGGCGATCTCCTGAGGGTTCAGATCACGGGTAGAGCCGTCATTGACCATATCGCCCATGGGAAACACGGGACCGCCGAGCATTTTTTCGCGCCATTTGACAAACCATTGCGCCCCCGGCTCATGACCGGTGGGCAGATAACCATTGCTGACAATCAGCCGGTCGAAAAGGCCGGGGTTCTCAGCCGCGATTCGCAGACCGAAAAAAGCGCCCCAGTCAAACAGGAAGCCGGTCAGGGGTTTGAGTTCTAATCCCGTGAGGAACGCGGTGAGCCAGTCAATGTGTTTTTGAAAACTGTAACCTTCTTCGCGCGGCAGTTTGTCGGACCGGCCAAAGCCGATATGGTCGGGCGCGATCACGCGGTATCCGGCCTTCACAAAGATCGGGATCATGTTGCGGTAAATATAACTCCACGATCCCTGGCCATGCATGCAAAGAATCACCGGGGCGCCGCGCGGACCTTCATCCACATAGTGCAGCCGCAGAGCGCCAAAATCCGGGTCGGTCAGGTCAAAATAGTGCGGCGCATACGGAAATTCGGCAAGGTCCGCGAAGCAGGCGTCAGGCGTGCGCAAAACAGTCATTTAGGTTTCCAATCCAAACTAACGCCTGCCGGCGCCGCCTTTTCGACGGCTTCATAAAGACGTTGTTCCGTTTCAATGCTTGTGGGCGTGAAATCATTTGTCAGGCGCCAATATTCTTCATCTGAAAAATGACGGGCGATAATATGCTGCGCGGGATCTTTGCGTCTGACAAAAGTGGAGCCGTAAAACGCAATATAGCGATTGCCCGCTTCCTCAAAGGCGCTTAATCCCGCGTCTTGATTGTCCTCAAAGAGGTCCATGGCGGCGCTCAAAGCCGCGATTTCCTTTTCGCTTTTGCCGAGCATTGCCTCGATATCCGATACGATCTTGAGATCGTCCGGGGCGTCAATGACCAGAGGTTTTAACCGGACCGTGTTGGCGCGCCCTTGGCCGTGAAACCGTTCGAGACTGAATTTTAGATAATCGATGCAGGCTTTGTAAAAGGGAAAAAGAGACGCGCCTTGCGGGACGGGCGCCTCCAACCCCGCAGCAAAGGCGTTTTTGACGCCAATCATGTGCCGCCTCTCTGTTTGGCGAAGGTCCGCCATGTCTTGCCTGGTGATCATTTTTGCATCTGTCCTGTCAGGTGGTCTTTCGCGACTTTCTCAAGGTGGCATAGCCCGCTAGAGTGTGCGGCAAGCTTAAGAGGCAACGTATCACGCGGTGGTATGGATCCTAAAACGCGGGCCGGAACGAAAAGGAGTGTTTCATGCAATCAAGAGCTCATATCGGTTTTGAAAGGCGGCGTCAGATTCAGGTTCGAAAGAGCTTTGTCGGCGGTCTGGATGCGGCTGAGCAAGATGAGAATCTTGATCTCACCGAATTTTATTCTTATTGCGGGGAGTATATGGTGATGTCCCTGGTGCGCCTTGATGAGCAGGACCAGAAGATTTCCGATCTTCTCAAAGAGCGCGTACCCAGTGAAGACGCTGATCTTCATGAAAGACTGCGCGTCCTGGATGAACGCCAGGTTAAATGCCGCGCGATGACCGACCGCCTTGCCGGCGCCGTGAAGCAGTTAAAGGCTGTTGGGTCAAAAGGCAAAGCGGCTTTTGAAAAGACGGCGCGGGCTTTCGTTGCTGAATTTACGGGATTGTTGGCGCCGCGCAAAAACCCTCTTGAAAAATACACGCAAAAGCATTTTACGGAAAAAGACTGGGAATGGATTGCCGACCATTCGGACGCCAGCGTTACTCGGGAAGAAGATCTTTATGTCCGCATCCAGAACGCGGCCCCAGATGGCGCAGACCCGGCGGGATTCACCGCGGCGCATAGGCCAGATTGAGCACGCGTAAATCAATATTCAAATGGGAGAAAAAAATGACCGCCTATATCGTGTCCGTCTGTAAAGTCACTGATTTTACGGACAACTTAAAGAAATACGTCGAGATATCCGCCGACCTGGTGAAAAAATATGGTGGCCGTTACATCATTCGCGGAGAGGCGGCCAGTGTGATCGAAGGCGATTACTTGCAAGGACGCCCCGTTGTGGTGGCGGAGTTTCCGTCC
>JAJFIM010000390.1 GCA_021774995.1 Alphaproteobacteria bacterium
CCCTATTGGCTATGATAAGTGAAGAAAACATCGCGAAGGTTCCTACATGCGGAAAACACCGAACTTGGTGTCTTCACTGGGCGCGTTGAGAGACGCCGAAAGGGCAAGCCCCAAGACCATGCGCGTGTCTTCAGGCGCAATAATGCCGTCATCCCACAGGCGCGCCGTGGCGTGGATGGGATTTCCTTCCTCTTCGTATTTATCGCGGATGGGCTTTTTAAACGCTTCTTCCTCTTCAGCGCTCCATGTCTTGCCTTGCGCATGCAAATTATCGCGGCGTACGGTCGCCAGAACGCTAGCCGCCTGCGCGCCGCCCATCACAGATATGCGCGCATTCGGCCACGTAAAAAGAAAGCGCGGGCCATAGGCGCGCCCACACATGCCGTAATTTCCGGCCCCGAAGGAACCGCCAATCACAACCGTAAATTTGGGAACCTTTACCGTCGAGACGGCCGTCACCATTTTCGCGCCGTCTTTAGCGATGCCGCCCGCTTCGTACTTACCCCCAACCATGAAGCCGGAAATGTTTTGTAAAAAAATCAGCGGCACGCCGCGCTGTCCGCACAATTCGATAAAATGGGCGGCTTTTAGAGCCGATTCTGAAAACAATATACCGTTATTGGCCACAATCCCGACGGGCATGCCGTGAAGATGCGCAAAACCGCACACCAGACTCGCGCCGTAGAGCTTTTTGAACTCATCGAAGGAACTTCCATCAACCAGGCGCGCAACAACTTCGCGCACATCAAAGGGCGTGCGCACATCGGCTGGAATAATACCGCCCAACTCCGCCTGATCATAAAGCGGCGCGCGCGCAGGGACCAGCGCCAGATCAACCGATTTGCGCCAATTAAGCGTGCCCACAATTTGCCGCGCCAGGGATAAAGCATGGTCGTCATCTTGCGCGTAATGGTCAACCACGCCGCTCTGGCGCGCATGAACCTCAGCGCCGCCCAAATCCTCCGCGCTGATAATCTCGCCTGTCGCCGCCTTCACCAGCGGCGGACCAGCAAGAAAAATAGTGCCTTGACCGCGGACAATAATGGTCTCGTCCGACATTGCCGGCACATAGGCCCCGCCCGCCGTGCACGAGCCCATCACCACAGCTATTTGCGGAATGCCCGCTGCTGACATCACAGCCTGGTTATAAAAAATGCGGCCAAAATGATCCCTGTCGGGAAAAATCTCCGCTTGAAGAGGCAAAAAAGCGCCGCCTGAATCCACCAAGTAGATGCAGGGTAAGTTATTTTGCAAAGCCGCTTCCTGCGCACGCAAGTGCTTCTTCACCGTCAGTGGATAATAAGCGCCGCCTTTGATCGTGGCGTCATTGCACACAATCATGCACTCCACGCCCCGCACCCGGCCAATGCCGGTGATAAGCGACGCGCCGTGAATGTCCCCGCCATACATCCCGCTCGCCGCCAGAGGACTCAGCTCCAAAAAGGGCGAGCCGGGATCAATCAGCCTTTTCACGCGTTCGCGCGGCAGTAATTTACCCCTTCTTATATGCCGCTCACGGGACGAAGCTGCGCCGCCCAACGCCGCCCGGGCCACGCCCTCCCGCACATTTTGCAAGAGATCCTGGTTGACGCGCCGGTTTTGCGCAAATTTCTCCGATCTGACATCGATCTCAGAAGCGATGACGGACATAAATGCTTGAGATCCTTTCTTTCTATAAATGGCTTAATTCCGCCATTTACTCGCCCAAAAAGAGCATGTTTTCAGGGATAAACTACTTTTCCCTTGAACTTTATCATATATTGTCGGACAATACGACATATATTTATCAGACAGTATATAAGGTGCAATAATGAACTTTGGGTTAGGAGAGGACATAGACATGCTGCGCGAGAGTGTGGCGGCGTTCACAGCCGACCACATCGCTCCGCGCGCAGAAGAAATTGATCGCACCAATATCTTCCCCCGTGATCTCTGGCCGCGCCTCGGCGCGCTGGGACTGCACGGCGTCACCGTTGCAGAAACTTACGGCGGCAGCGCCATGGGATACCTCGCCCACGTTATTGCTATGGAGGAAATTAGCCGGGGTTCGGCAAGCGTCGGCCTGTCTTATGGCGCCCATTCCAATTTGTGCGTCAATCAAATCCATCGATGGGGCACGGAAGAACAAAAACAAAAATATCTGCCGAAATTAGTATCCGGCGACCATCTGGGCGCGCTCGCCATGTCTGAGACAGGCGCCGGTTCGGACGTGGTGTCGCTGCGCCTCAAGGCAAAGCAAAGCGGAAATGGCTATGTGCTCAACGGAACCAAATTTTGGATCACAAACGGCCCTGAGGCGGACGTTCTGGTGGTATACGCCAAAACGGACCCAGACGCAGGCAGCGCGGGCATCACCGCCTTTCTGATTGAAAAAGACATGCCGGGTTACAGTACAGCGCAAAAACTGGAAAAGCTTGGCATGCGCGGCTCCGACACAGGCGAGTTGGTGTTTGAAGACTGTCACGTCTCCGGCGATCAGGTTCTGGGCTCAATTGGCGGCGGCGTCGCCATTCTTATGAGCGGACTAGATTATGAACGGGTCGTATTGGCTGGCGGGCCGCTCGGCATCATGCAGGCTTGTATGGATGTGGTTCTGCCTTACGTGCATGAACGCGAACAATTCGGCAAGCCCATCGGCGCATTCCAACTTATGCAGGGCAAAATCGCCGATATGTATGTCACCATGAATGCCTGCCGCGCTTATGTCTATGCCGTGGCGCAGGCCTGTGACCGGGGCGAAACGACGCGCAAGGATGCGGCGGGCTGTATTCTGTATGCGGCTGAGAAGGCGACGCAACTTTCACTGGAAGCCATTCAGGCGCTGGGCGGCAACGGCTATATCAACGACTTCCCGGCGGGGCGCCTGCTGCGCGACGCAAAGCTTTACGAAATCGGCGCGGGAACATCTGAAATCCGTCGTATGCTGATCGGCCGCGAATTATTCAACGAAACGGCATGAACGTCACATTCGATAAAATTGCGCGCGCGCCAGCTTATCGGCGCGTCTCAAACGCGATTGAAGAAAAAATTCTTGCGCGGTCACTTTTGCCCGGCGACGCCCTGGCCACGGAAATGGAATTGGCGAAACAATTCGGCGTCAACCGCTCCACTGTGCGCGAAGGTCTGCGGCAATTGGAAAACACAGGGTTGATCGAGCGGCGCGAGGGAGGCAAAAAACTTTTTGTCACCCGCCCCCGCTCCTCTGACATCGCCGCCGGGGTCAGC
>JAJFIM010000040.1 GCA_021774995.1 Alphaproteobacteria bacterium
AAAACTGGCTGGGATTTTATAAAAATATTGAGGCGCGTTGATCATGTTTTTTTATGAGATTTTTTGCGGCGTATATTGTCGCTTAACTCAGCCAGAATAACCGCGCCATAAATGCCTATGATAGCAATGAGCGTGTCAGGCTTGTCTCGCCAGAAATAGGTGACGAGTAAGATCACGGTCACGCTCATCAGGGCGAGGCCGAGATTTACCAGCCAGATCTTACACTGCGTTTGGGTCCGCAAACGTAAATTGGCAACAGAAACGCCGATAGACACCAGCAAAAAAGTCATGCTGGAAAAAGCGGCAATGACTTCCAGGCCGCCCGTCAACGTAAAGGCCATCGCCATGGTGATGAGTGCAACATTTGCGACCCAGGGAACATCCGCTGCGTTGCGCTTGGCTAAAACATGCGGCATGCGCCTCTGTGTCGCCATTTCCGCCATCATGCGCGCGGCTCCAAAAACCGTAGCGTTGATGGCCGATGAGGTCGCCAAGAGAGCGGCGACGCCTACGAGGATTGTTCCCGCTTCTCCCAACACCGGCTGTGCGGCGGCGGCCAGGGCGTATTCTTCTGCGTCGATGAGCTCGTTAATGCTGAGATTTCCGACGGCGACCACAGCCAGTGTAATATAAATAAGTGAGGTGATGATGATCGACCCATAAATACCCAGGGGAATGTTCCTTGAAGGGTGATGCGTTTCATGCACGGCATTCGTGATGAGTTGAAAGCCTTCATAAGCAACAAAAATCAGCGCGCCCGCCATAAAAACGGACGGCGCGCCTTGATCAAACACTGGCGTGAGATAATCGGCCTGCAACGTCGTCAAACCGGCTACGGCGAAGACCCCTAAAAGAAGTATTTTTGCGTAGACGATGAGATCTTCCGTGCGCCCGCTGGTCAGCGCGCTTTTTAGATTGACGATCAGAAAAAAGAGAAGTACCGCGGCGGATAAGGCCATGCGCAAAGCGGGGTCATCCGCCTGTCCAAGAAGGTCGGCCCCATAGGCGCCAAAGGTGAAGGCGTAGAGCGCCAGCGTGCCGACATAACCGATGATCACGGTCCAACCCGTGATGCTGGCGACATTGGGCTGCGCGGGGAATGCGCGCCCCAGATAGGTGAAACTGGCGCCGTCATTGCGAAAAGTCAGCGCCAACCGCACATAGGAATAACCCGCCGCCAGCGCAATGAGCGATCCCAATAAGAACGCTATCGGCGCCGCGTGGCCGGTAATGCCGACGGCCAGGCCGAGTACGGAAAAAATACCGCCGCCTATCATACCGCCCACGCCCATGGCGATGAGTTCGAGCAATCCCAGTGATTTGCGGGCGGGTGGCGTCATGTTTTCAACAGATTAAGGATGAATTTGCGGCAAAGAGACGCGGCGCGAGAAAAACCTTTTAGATTTGCTGTGTTAAGAGCATCATTCTTATTATGTAATATCAAAGCAGCGTTCAGCAAAAGGAGCTTATCTCATGCTTTTAAAAAAGGATATGCTGGTTTGGTTGGTGACGGGCGTTTTGGTGGCGTTGGCGTTTCTTTTTATGGGACCGTTGATGCATGTGCAAGCGCGAGAAGACGCAGCGCCTCCAAATGAGAAGGCGGCGCTTGCGCCGCCCACTGTGAGCATACCCATCATTGATCCGGCGCGAGGGCGTGCGCTCTTTGTCCAGAAAGGGTGTGTGGTGTGCCATGCCGTAAATGGGGTGGGCGGAAAGGCGGCGCCGTCGCTGGATGCGCCAAGTGACAACCGGTCAATTGACCTGTTGGATTTTTCGGCGCGTATGTGGCGGGGCTCCCTTGCCATGGTGGAATTGCAGGCGGCTGAATTTGCTTATCAGATTGAGTTGAGTGGAAATGAGATTGGCGATCTTGCGGCTTTCGCTTATGACATTGAGGAGCAGGAAAAATTTTCAATAGGCGAGGTGCCTGAATATATCCAGGATTGGCTCTTGTTGGAGCCGCTGTCAGTGGATGATGATTTTTTTGAATAGATATTTGAGTTCCCGCTCTATTTGTCGATTCTGAGCGAGCGCGGGAGATAGAGACAGAAACCTTTTTAACAAGGCTTATTTCCGCTCCAGTGAATCGAAATAAGCGATGAGATCGTTAATTTGCGTTCTGGTGAGCGAAATATGCTCCATCTGCCCCTGGGGCATGGAAAGCCAGGCGCGTAAATATGCGTCCGTCTTTTGAGGGTCATTGGCGATGGAAGACCAAGAGGGCGCTACATCAGCGCCTGCGCTTTCATTCGTTGTGACATGGCAAGATTGGCACCATTCCTGCGCCAAATCCCGGCCCTCTTTAGCGCCGCCCAAGGCATTTTGCGCCGCGCCCGCGAGGTAGAGAAGGCTCAAGAGCATCACTAAGGGTTTTCGTTTCATGTCTCGTCTCCGCTAGGGCCTCTTCCCTTTCCCCCCGCCGTATA
This sequence comes from Alphaproteobacteria bacterium, assembly GCA_021774995.1. Lineage (GTDB taxonomy): Bacteria > Pseudomonadota > Alphaproteobacteria > SMXP01 > SMXP01 > JAJFIM01. The sequence goes on from JAJFIM010000040.1 coordinate 2,427, forward strand.
ATTTGTTGATCCGTCTGCAATAAACATGATGGTTAAGCGCATAATGGACATTGATTTGGATCAAATTACCCCATGTGTTCGACGCAGATTCCCCCTTATTTCCTTGGTGAATGCTTTGGCGTTGCCTTTGACATAAATCAAGCTCGCCTCCCTCTACTTCAGATAGGGTCGGCCAACTGAAATTTTGCTCATACACTTTTGGGAGAGAAATATGTTTATCAACTTTTGGTACGTCGCGGCGGAAAGCAGTGAAGTGACGTATAAACCGGTGAAAACCAAAATGCTTGGTCAGGAATTTGTTCTTTGGCGCGATAAAGCAGGGAAAGTTAATTGCATCAGCAACACCTGCACCCATCGCGGCGGGGCCATGGCGGAAGGGCGCATTCAAGGCGATTGCATAGAATGCCCGTATCATGGATGGACGTTTAACGGTGAGGGGACGTGCGTGCGCCTGCCCTCAATCGCATCGGATAAAAAGGTTCCGGCCCGCGCCCATATCGACGCCTATCCGGTCGAAGAAAAATATGGCCTCATTTGGACGTTTCTTGGCGACCTGCCTTCAGCCGAACGCCCGCCCATCATCGACATTCCTGAATATGATGATGAGAAATGGACCTGCGCCGTGCTCAAAGTCGATTGGAAAATTGATTACAAGCGCTCGCTGGAAAACACCATGGACCCGGCTCATAATGAGTTCACCCATCCGACCCACGGCTTTTTGGGTGTGAAGGATGAATATACCGTTGCTGATATTAAGTTGATCGAAAAAGAGTGGGGAACGGGTTTTATGAATCCTATGTACACCCCTCCTTTGGCGAATGAAGCGATGAGAGAAGCTTCGGGCCGAACCGAAAATGCATGGTCGGAAGCGGGCGCGGGAAATCATGGCGTGAACTGCACGTGGACTTTTATTCATCCAACGGAAAAAGCCTCCATGCACAATTACATGCTTCACACGCCGATCCACGAAAAGCTCGACCGGATTTATGTGTTGATGCTGCGTAATTTTCTTATCGACGAGCGCCATAACCAGACATTTATTGATCGCGGCGTGTTTATCGCCGAACAGGATCGCGTTGTTCTGGAAACCATCAACCCGATTCTCACGCCGCGCGCCAATACCAAGGAAGTGCTGGTTCCCGCTGACAAGGCGGTGGCGCGCTACCGCGAACTCTATAAAGATTGGCAGGACAAGGGTTGGCGCATTGACGTCAAAAAAATGCATCAGGATGAAGATGAAATCGCCTATGCCATTCCAAGTCCGGGGCGGCGGAAATCCAAGAATTGGGCGCTTGATGCAGTACCGCTCATTCAAGGTAATGCGAGCGTGAGCATGAAAACGGC
>JAJFIM010000391.1 GCA_021774995.1 Alphaproteobacteria bacterium
CTGGCTTTGGCGCGGGGGGCGGGGAGGGCGTCCAAGTTGATCTCGAACGCGGCGATGGGTCCGGTAACATCCAACGCGTTTAAAATGCGCGGGTGCACTTCGCCAAAGGCGGCGAGCACGGTTTTGGGCCCGAGGCTGAGCGTCCCCGAACGGCCGGGATGATACCAGGCGGGGGCGCCGTTTGCATTTACGGCCAAGCTATCGACCGGCGCGCCGCAGGCTTTCAATGCGCCCAGCGCGTCCGCCTTAGCGTCGAATGCGCAGACGGGCTTTGCTTTTTCGCTCCAATGCCGGGCGGAACCAGGGCCGCCCAAAGCGCCCCGTCGCGCGCCGCTTGCGATCGTGGATTGCTCCGCCGGCTGATCGCCTGCATATTGCGGGCCGACCTCAAAAAGCGCCACGTCGCCCAGACCCCGGTCTACATTGCGCCCAATGGCGGCGATGAGACCCGGAAGCAGAGAGGGGCGCATATCGGATAGCGCGGAGGAAATCGGGTTGGCAAGGCGCAAAGTTTCCGCCCCCCCGCCAAAGAGTTCCGCTTGCGCGCGGGAAACAAAGGACCAGGTGACCGCTTCGGTGAGGCCGCGGGCCGCCAGCGCCCGTTTCACAAGGCGGGTGCGATCCTGCGCGCGCGTTAGCACCGGCCGTGCAATGGCGTGAGGGCGCGGCATGGGCGTCGCCGGTAATCTGTCAAAGCCGGCAATGCGCGCGACTTCTTCCACAAGGCAGGCCGGGCCTTCGATATCGGGCCGCCAGGAGGGGGATGCCACTATATAGCCCTTGCCGCCCGCAGTGCAGCCAAATCCCAGCGCTTCCAGAATTTTTGTGGTTTCACCCTGTTCCAATGTCAGGCCGGTGAGGCGTTTGACTTGGGCCGGATCAAAGTCGATCACTTTATCCGTATCGGGAATATTACCGGCGACATATATTTCGCTGGTCTCTCCGCCGCAAATCTCAATTATGAGCTTTGTCGCCAATTCGAGGCCCGGAACCATAAAGGCCGGGTCAACGCCGCGCTCGAATCGATAGCGGGCGTCAGATTCGATGCCGGTCGCGCGACCCGTTTGCGCCGTGCGCCGTTGGTCAAAGAGCGCCGATTCAATAAAGACGTTCGTCGTATCAGCTTCAGAGCCTGTGCTCTTGCCCCCCATCACGCCGGCAAAGCCGATGGCGCCGCCATCGTCGGCGATGACGCACATCTCAGGCATTGCCGTATAATTTTTGTCATCCAGCGCAGTGAAGTCGTCGCCCTCACGGCCCAATCGCGCATGGATGTCCCCTTTTATTTTGTCCGCGTCATAAACATGCAAGGGCCGCGCGCGGTCATAGGTTACGTAATTAGTGATGTCCACCAGCGCGTTGATGGGACGCAGACCAATGGCGCGCAATCTTTTTTGCATCCAGACCGGGGACGGAACATTTGTCAGCCCGCGCACCACGCGGCCCGCAAAAGCGGGGCAGGCGTCAGCGGTGGCAGCGTCAAAGTCAAGGTCGATGTCGATTGGACAGGGAAAGGCGCCGCTCACCGGTTTCGGTATTTCCGTTGTTAGCGTTCCTAATCCGGCCGCCGCCAGGTCACGGGCAACGCCCGCAACCCCCAGCGTATCAGGCCGGTTGGGGGTTACTTCAAAATCTATGACCGGATCGTCAAGCCCCAGAAGCGGCGCAACCGGCGCTCCCACCTCAGCCGTCTCCGGCAATTCGATGATGCCGTCATGCTCATTAGAGAGTTCCAGTTCTTTTTCCGAACACAGCATACCGTGAGACTCGACGCCGCGAATCTTTGCTTTTGTGAGGGTGAGGTCAATGCCCGGCACATATGCGCCCACCGGCGCAAACGCGCCTTTCATGCCCGCCCGCGCATTGGGCGCGCCGCACACGACTTGAACTTTCTCCGCGCCTGTGTCGACCGTGCAGACCTGGAGTTTGTCAGCATCAGGATGAGGTTTGGCGTCGACCACATAGCCGACGCGAAAAGAGGCAAAGTCTTTTGACGGATCGGTGACGCTCTCAACTTCCAGGCCAATGGCGACCATTGTCTCCACGATGTCATCAAGGGAGGCCTGCGTTTCCAGGTGTTCTTTGAGCCAGGAGAGCGTGAATTTCATGTGGATGACCCCCCATTGCGCGTGGAGTCCATGAAGCGCTGGCCATATAAAGTGGATTTCGCGGTCAAGCTGCGGAATGACAAGAGCGCTTCGCCGTGGAGGGATAAAAGAGAGATGATCATGTTGCGCATCATCGGCTGAGCCCCGTGGCCAGATTTGGCGCGTCGAGGGCGGCAAAACCGTAATGCGATAGCCAGCGCAAGTCGGCGGCGAAAAAGTCCCGCAAATCGGGAATGCCGTATTTCAGCATGGCGAGGCGATCAATGCCCATGCCGAATGCAAAGCCTTGATAGACATCCGGATCAAGCCCGACATTTTTCAGCACATTGGGGTGAACCATGCCGCAGCCCAGAATTTCAAGCCAGTCCTTGCCCTCACCGACGCGGATCTCATTGCCTTTGCGCGTATAGCCGATATCCATTTCAGCGGAAGGCTCCGTGAACGGAAAGAAATGCGGCCGGAAGCGCGCGCGGATGTCATCAACTTCGAAAAATGCTTTGGCGAATTCCTCCAGGCACCATTTAAGATGTCCCATATGGGTTTCGGTGTCGATCACCAGGCCCTCGACCTGATGAAACATCGGCGTGTGGGTCTGATCGGAATCACAGCGATATGTACGCCCCGGCACGATGATGCGGATGGGTGGTTTTTGCGATTCCATGGTGCGGATCTGCACCGGGCTCGTGTGGGTGCGGAGGAGTTTACGCTCACCTTTCTCATTCGCGGGAAAGAAAAACGTATCGTGCATGTCTCGCGCCGGATGACCCAGCGGAAAGTTGAGAGCGGTGAAGTTATGAAAATCGTCTTCGATGTCCGGGCCTTCTTTGACCTCGAATCCAAGATCGGCGAAAATGGCGATGATTTCATCCATCACCTGGGTGACAGGATGAATGGACCCCTGGGGTTCGGGCATGACGGGCAGGGTGACGTCCACGTGTTCGGTGGCGAGGCGCGCCTCCAACGCGGCTTCCTGTAAAGCGGCGGCGCGTGTGGTGATAGCGTCAGTGAGCGCGGTTTTTAATCCATTGAGCGCGGGGCCCATCACCTTGCGCTCTTCGGGCGACATTTTGCCCAACCCCTTCATCAGCTCCGACACAGCGCCTTTTTTCCCCAAAGCCGCCACGCGAACGGCATCGAGTGCTTGGGCGTCAGGCGCCGCGGCGACCTGGGTCAGGATTTCCTGTTTAAGAGCGTCTAAATCTTGGCTTGTCTCGGCCATGTTTTATCTTTCGCATCATTCAACTTTGCGCCGATGTTTGAGGCGCGCAAGGATGAAGCGGACTTGACAAAACTAAGCCAGCGCCGCTTCCGCCTTATCAACCAGAACCTTAAAGGACCCAGGCTCGCGCACGGCGAGATCGGCCAGCACTTTGCGGTCGACCTCTATCCCGGCGCGGGTGAGCCCGTTGATAAATCGGCCATAGGTGAGCCCGTGTTCACGGGTTGCCGCGTTGATGCGCTGTATCCACAGAGCGCGGAAATTCCGTTTGCGCGCCTTGCGGTCGCGATAGGCGTATTGTCCGGCTTTTTCGATCGCCTGATTGGCGGCGCGGAAGGTGTTTTTGCGCCGGCCGTAATAGCCCTTGGCGGCTTTGATGACTTTGCGGTGGCGGGCGTGGGTCGTGACGCCCCGTTTGACGCGTGACATGAGCGATGCTCCTAAAAAACATAAGGTATCGGAAAAGGCTTGGCCTTTAAGCGTAAGGCAGACACTGTTTGACGTGGGCCTCGTCGGATTTGGACAAGACTTTGGTGCCGCGCAAATTTCTGATCTGCTTGTTGGAGCGTTTGATCATGCCGTGGCGTTTTCCCGCCTGGGCGACCTTGACGCGGCCCTTTGCCGTGACCTTGAAGCGCTTTTTGGCGCCGCTCTTGGTCTTCAATTTAGGCATTTTGCTGTTCTCCTGAGCCGAATTTTTTGGCTGAATTTAGCCATTTTCGGACATTTTTTAACTGCATTACGGACCGCCACGGCATGCCATTAGCCGGACCACCCTTCAAGAGCAAGGAGTTATAGGGGAAATGGCCGCAAGGTCAAGGGGGCGGGGGGCAGCGCCTCAAACGGTCAGCCCCTTATTTGTCGTCCACTGAGGCGCCGAAGCTTTTTGCGAGGTCTTCGTTAGAGAGGGACGGGTCGATGTCGCTGATAAAAACGGCGGCCTTCATGCTGGCTAATTCGAAAGCGCCGTTTTCAGGCCATAAATAAGCGGCATTGTTTTTGAAGGGAATTGCGTCCCTGGTTAAATCATCCTGGTAAGATTGAGGAACGTTTTTGAAAATGTAGACGATAACCGGCCCGCCGGGTTCCGGTTCTGGTGGCGTTCCGCCCAAAAAACCTCCCATGCCAAATTTAATATCACCCATGATGCGGACATTGACGCCGTTATCAATGATAACAGAATTCGCGTTATCGACTTTATTGCCATCGCATGCCTGCAGCGAAACGCCCAAGCACAACAGGGCCGTCAGCAGAATATAGCGCGTCATTTTTTAAAGAGCCTTAAGCTTGAGTTGTACTAATCACCACAAGCGGAAATGACGTGCGGCGGCGTTCAGAGTTTCCCGTCTGGGGAATCCTCTGACCGAAGTTTGACATGGCGCATGTGGTCTTACAACCGTAAAGCCCCGTCTCATGACGCGGGAAAAGTCTTGCTCTCACGCAAACGTTTGAAAGGCCTGCAGGCCGAGGACGAAGCCGGCGGCGAGGAAGGCGAGGGTCATGGTTCCCGCGCGCGCTTTTCGCACGCACAGGAAGATCAGCGCCACGAGACCGGCGCCTAACGTCCAGCCCAAAGGCAGATCAAGCGCCGAAAAGAGGCCGGGTTCAATCCAGGTTTCCACGGCGGAAATAAACCACCAGGAAATCGCGCTTTGCGCCCCGACAATGATAGCGATCAGCAAGGCCCAGAGCGGCAAGTGGCGCGGCAGGAGAAGAAACATTTTGGCAATGATGGCAAAGGGCATTGTGTGGCCTCCGTGATCAAGCGCGCGCCGCTCTTTTTCGTGCGGCTTTCGCGCTTTAAAAATATGTCCCGCCTCGGTTACAGGCGTGAGTAAAGCAGGGCGAAGCTGAACCGCGCCTGAACCGGCTGTTAAGGCTGCGGATTAACCATTACGGCGGTCGCGGGCGCGCAAGCGCGCGCTGCTGGCGACATTGCGCTCCTGGCTTAAATTCCTTAAAGTGGCGGCATCACTCAAAAACGCCCGGAAAAGAAGGGCCAAGGGGGATGTTGTGGGAAAATGGGGGTGCGGCCGCGCGCTGCGGCGCATAGGGCGTCTGGCCTTGGTCACCGGTTTGGCGATGTCATTGGGGGCGTGTGCGGGATTGTTGCCGCGGGCGACGTCGATTAAGCAATCGCCTTTTGAATCTTACAAGCAGGCAAAGGATTCTTTTGATTCTGTGGTGCTTGGGGAATCCACGGAGCGGGAGCTTGTTCGCGCAGGATATGCCGAAGGCGTTGTGCCTAATATCCGTGTGCTGACTTACCTTGATATCAGCGAAATATTCCTGCCTCAGCAATCTTTCAAAATGGAAGACTTGGATCCGGTGCTGGAGGACTGCCTACACGCCCAGGTGCGGTGTCGCGCTCTGGAGGCGCGCCCCGGCAACACTAATTCCCGGCGTTATGGCAACGCCTTTCTCGACGTCTTCAATTTCAAGCGCAACACCCAAGAGACCGGTTGGAGCGCCACGGCTCTGTTCGTGCTGCTCGATGACGTTGTGGTTTACAAGCTCTGGTCCGGAACGCCCAAGATTGATGAAACGCGCCTCACGGTAAATCCTCTGGGGCCGATTCAGGATTTGGGCAATATCTTTAACGCCGCCGCCGCCGGCGTGGCGTCGGGCTTGGCCAGGAACGATTAGAAAAAACGGCCGCGCGCGCGGGGGCGATTAAGGCGCATCTGCGCATGAACCGCCTTGACTGGAGACGCCCTAACGCGGCGCCATGACCATGACCATCTGCCGGCCTTCCATTTTGGGGGACAGCTCTACTTTGGCGATGTCGTCGACTTCCGCTTGAACTTTTTTCAGCAGGTCCATGCCAAGATATTGATGCGCCATTTCCCGGCCGCGAAAGCGCAGCGTGACCTTCACCTTATCGCCTTCTTCAAAGAAGCGATGCATGGCGCGCAGCTTCACCTGGTAATCATGGGTGTCGATATTGGGGCGCATTTTGATTTCTTTGACGTCGACGGTCTTCTGCTTCTTTTTCGCCTCGTTGCGTTTTTTCTGTTCCTGGTATTTGTATTTTCCGTAGTCCAGAATTTTGCACACGGGCGGCGCAGTATTAGGAGAGACTTCCACCAAATCCAATCCGGCTTCCTCTGCTGCTTCTAAAGCGGCTTCGAGGGGGACATTCCCTTGTTTTTCTCCTTCTGCGTCGATCAGAAGCACCTCTGGCGCTTCAATCATTTCGTTGACGCGCGGCCCTGTTTTCTTTGGCGGCGCGGCTATTGGTCTGCGAGCGATTTTATTCCTCCTCTATCTGTTGAGCGATCATATTTATTCTGATCGCGCCATTATGACACCAAGTCGAGATTAACACTAGAGCGTCACATATTGTATTGATATCACATGTGCTGCTCTAGATTCTTGCTGGTCGCGCCGTTTTACGCGCAAAACCGCACACACTTTTGCGCACGGCGCTTTGAGTATATGCGACATTATGACAAATGGGGCAAGCAGTTGATGGCGGGAGATGCATTTATGCCTCATCAGGCGTTTGGGCGTCCCCTTCGGGGTTCTCATCGGCGGGCGCGGGGCGGGCCGGCAGATTTTGCAGCTTTTCCCAGACCTCGCCGACGCTGATATCGGCAATTTTTTTGGCCGACAGAACCGTCACGCTGTGTCCGCGCGGGGCGCAGATGTCGGGATTGGTATCACCGGAAAAAAGCACGACGCTGGGACAGTTGGACCCGGTAATGAGATGCAT
>JAJFIM010000392.1 GCA_021774995.1 Alphaproteobacteria bacterium
GTCGTTCTGGATAGCCAGGACTTCCACAGTTCGTCCGTTTAAGAAATTATTCCAACTGGTGAGAATTTCCCCGGTTTCCAGATCCGTGTAAAAGGCTACCTCTCTATGTAACCGGCGATAGCCTCCTTCAATCGGAACAAACCGACTTAAACCGACAACTTCCAATTTGAAAAGGGGCGCGCCCTTTTTTCCCGGAATTTTTGCGAACACGGTCGTTTTGCCGTAAGTCACAACTTCTTCCCCGCTTATGTCAGCAACCGCCTTCACATAAGCGTCAAGTCTGTCTTTGGGATCTGCGAGATTATAGGCGGTCGCGTTGGTTGAGAATAAGATTATCAATAGAACGGGAAAGATGTTTCTTATCTTCATTATGCTTCACCCCTTCAAGTTTGGCGAAATTGATGAATCTTCATCTCAAGAAAGTTTAAGTCGAGGGAGCGGTAAAATTATCGGGTCTTATCAATTTCTTGTTGAATGATATTTAGGAGGCGCGCGATAAATGATTTGTGATTGGCAAGACGCTCTTGTTCCTCCGAAGGGCTGGGTTCATAAGATTGGAACTCTTCAAGTGAGACAAGCCCCTTTTCCGAGAGCAAGTGTTCATGGGTGTCCAACCTTTCTGAGACAACAGCGACTTCTTCGGCCAGCGCCACAAACATATGCATCAGCCGGTCAATGGCTGGATCGTCAAAAAAAGCGGGCTGCCTGCTCGCAGCTTTAACCGGATCGCCGCCAAATTTTTCCGCCATGAAATACGCTCCGTATTGAAAACCTATATTTTTCGGCCAGCGGCTATATACCAACTAAATGAGTGGTCAATTTGCTCGAAAAGATCAACGAAAATATTCTGTTCCGTGAATCCGGCGTTTTTGAGCATGGCCCGGCAATCATTCGCGCCATAGGCGGACCAGAAAGGTTCGCCATTAAAATTTTGATCCCAGCCGTGAATGACTTGCATGACGCTGTCCAATTTTTCAAAGCGCAAAGGGACATCCTGATGCACGCAGACGCCGCCGGGTTTGAGCAATCGATAAGATTCCGCCATCATGGCTTTTTGGGTTTTAACCGACATTTCATGCATTGCATTGTGAGAGACAACCAAATCGAATGACGCGTCCTCAAAGCCTGTCGATTCAACACAAGCTTGGTGAAAATGGACTTTCGCATTCAGCGCTTCCGCGCGGGCGTGGGCGTAACGCAAAAGGCCAGGGCCAACGTCAATCCCATGAACTTCCGCTTCTCCAAACGCCAGGGCGTAAGGCACGGAGGATGATCCGGCGGAACAGGCCATATCAAGGATGCGCGTTGGCCGAAAGTCAGGCGCCCATTCCTTGAGAAAGCGCATCACGCATTCCGCTTTGCTCTCCTTCACGCCAACGCCGACGCCCTGGGAATAGAGACGGCCGCCCGCTTCGTAAAGGGCGCCGGCCATAATATCCCTCGGGCTCTCATCTAATGTGTAACCGCCTGGCTGCAGATGGATTTCCACTTTTTTTATTTCTTCAGGCGCCGCTGCTTTTTCGGAAAGCTCTAATGAGCCTTTCGGCGCGGCGGCGTAGCTGGAATATTTCTTCTCCAGCGCCTCTCGTTCGCGATCAATAGGCGCCTTGACGGCAAACCACATGCGCTCTTGCGCTGCGCGATAAAGCGAAGACCACGCTTGATAAATGGAATTATCATAAAGCGCTTCGGCTATGGAAGCAGTGTCGCTAGGTTCATTACCAATGCGCGTTTTATACGCCGGTTTTGCTTGGGCGTCATACACTTTGCGCAATTGCGGGCGGAGCTGGCTTCCGAGATGATTTTTCAGTGCATGGACGAATCTTTGCCGCGCTTCATCATTTGGCGTGGCGGCGGCAAGCATATCGTGTTCGAGATTTCGTGGCATGATTTATAATTTCTCTTTGTATTAGCAAGAGGCCAGGATATAGAAAAGAAGAATGTTAGGGGACATAATATAACCGGATGTGTCAATATGTCTTTGGGAGCAGCGCCATGAAATGGATCTATGTGATAATCGCGACCGTATTTTTAATGGGTTCGGCAATGGCGCAAATCGCCGACTGCGATCGGCTCGCCGCTAACCCTCCGGACCCTGACCGGGTGACGCAAGGCGTTCCCCGTTCACAGGTTGATCTTCCCGCCGCCATCGCCGCATGCCAAGCCGACTTTGCCGCGCATCCCGACATTTTCCGTTTTGCCTATCAATTGGGAAGGGTTTATTTTTATGCCGGCGATACGGAATCAGCGCTGCGCTTTATGGGCGTTTCGGCTGAGGGCGGATATCGGCAGGCTGAATTTGTGTATGGCGCGTTTATCAATAACCGCCGCGAGGGCGTTCCCTATAATATATGCGAAGTTGAAGATTATTGGCTTCGCTCTTCGCGCAAAGGGCATGTGGCGGCCCGCATCAGCTATGTGCGCCTTGTGACTAAGGGCGTTTTTGAGGACTGCAAAATACAGGCGACTCCCGCAGATTTGCGCGCTTTTATCAACATTGAGATGCGGGGGTCCTCCAATTATTTGAGCCGTTTGTTGGTCGCTGACCTCAGCCAAGACGTCGAAAATTATTTGCAAAAGCGGGAATAGATCGCCCGCTGCCTCCAAGACAGAATTATAAATAAATATAATAATTCGTCTATGATCTTTAATTTGATTTATTCGCCCCCGCGCCTAAACTTGAGAAATGGATGACGTGAAGCCGTGCAGATGCGCAGGGATTTACCTTCCATGAATCTGACAAATTGCATGCAGATAAACTAGGGGGACGGATCGAATGAAATACACAAAATATTTGTTAAGCGCTGCGACCGTGTTGACTTACATGGTTGCGGTTGACGCTCCGCAAGGAACTGTCTTTGCACAGAGCAAGGG
>JAJFIM010000393.1 GCA_021774995.1 Alphaproteobacteria bacterium
CGCGAATGGCGTGGTAAAGAAAGACCGAATGCATGGCTTCACGCACCGCGATATTTCCCCGAAATGAGAAGGAGATATTCGACACGCCGCCCGACACATAAGCGTGAGGGAGCGTCTCTTTGATGCGCCGCGTCGCCTTGATGAAATCAACCGCATAATTATTGTGCTCTTCAATGCCCGTCGCCACGGCGAATATATTGGGATCAAAGATAATATCCTGCGGCGGGACGCCGACTTGCCGGGTGAGTATTTCATAGGAGCGCGCGCAGATTTCCACCTTACGGTCTTCAGTGTCCGCCTGGCCCTGTTCGTCAAACGCCATCACCACCATGGCCGCGCCATAACGCAAGATTTTTCGCGCATGCTCGATGAATGGGGCATCGCCTTCTTTCAGGCTGATGGAATTGACGATGGATTTTCCCTGCACGCATTTGAGGCCCGCTTCAATGATCGACCATTTCGATGAATCGATCATGATGGGCACGCGAGACACTGATGGCTCGGACGCAATGAGATTGAGAAAGCGCACCATGGCGGCTTCAGAATCGAGCATGCCCTCGTCCATATTCACGTCAATGATTTGCGCGCCGCTCTCCACTTGGCTTAATGCCACTTGCAAGGCGTCATCGAAATTATCCGATAGGATCAGCTTCTTGAACTTCGCCGATCCGGTGACATTCGTGCGCTCGCCGATATTGATAAAGGATGGGGTCATGACAATGCCGTAAAGGGTTCGAGGCCCGACAGGCGCAGGCGTTTGGGAAGTTCTGGAATTTCGCGCGGCGGCTTATCCTTCACGGCGTGAGCAAAAGCGCGAATATGGTCCGGCGTGGTGCCGCAGCACCCGCCAACAATATTCACCAGACCGCTCGCGGCGAATTCAGCTAATTGATCCGCCATCATCTCCGGTGTCTCGTCATAGGCGCCGAACTCATTCGGCAGACCCGCATTGGGATGCGCGGAAATATGCGCGTTCGCCACTCGGCTTAACTCTTCCAAATAAGGCCGCATCTCCTTGGCGCCCAGAGCGCAATTCAATCCGATGCTGAACGGTTTTGTGTGCGCCACCGAATTCCAAAAGGCTTCCGGCGTCTGCCCCGACAAAGTGCGGCCCGATTTATCGGTGATGGTGCCGGAAATCATGATGGGCAGGCGATAGCCTTCCTTATCAAAAGCGTCTTCAAGCGCCATCAGCGCCGCTTTTGCGTTGAGCGTATCAAAAATAGTCTCAACAAGGAGTAAATCCGCCCCGCCCCGCATCAAGGCCAGGCCGGCATCGCAATAGGTTTCGCGCAATGCGTCAAATGTAACATTTCGAAACCCCGGATCATTGACGTCAGGCGACATGGACGCGGTGCGGTTGGTGGGCCCCAGCACCCCCGCCACCCAGCATGCCGGACGCCCGTGTTCTTGCGCCGCTTCGTCCGCCGCCATCCGCGCCAGACGCGCGCTTTCATAATTGAGATCTCTGACAATATCCTCCAGCCCGTAATCGGCTTGCGAAATAGAACTGGCGTTAAATGTGTTGGTCTCCACAATGTCTGCGCCCGCATCCAGATAGTCTTTGTGTATCTGACGGATGCAATCGGCTTGCGTCAGAGACAGCAGATCATTGTTGCCTTTAAGATCGGCCCCGTGATCTTTAAACCGCGCGCCGCGATAATCCGCTTCTCCAAAACCATGGGCCTGAATCATCGTGCCCATGGCCCCGTCCAAAATCAAAATGCGTGACTGGATCTCTTTATGCAAAAGGGCCAGTCGTTCGTCTCGAGTGTTCATCGTTTAGCTCTCCAGCGCTGGTTTCGGGCGCATGCCGAGTAAATGGCAAATCGCGTATGTTATGTCCGCACGATTGAGGGTGTAAAAATGAAACTGATCAAACCCATTATTCCTCAATGCCACACACTGATCAGCAGCCACGGCAATCGCGACGGAATTACGCGTTGCCGGATCATCGTCCAGCCCCTCAAACAGATGCGCCAGCCAAATCGGAACGGTGGCGCCGCAGCCGGCGGCGAATCTTTTCAGATTGGCGAAATTCGTCACCGGCATCACCCCCGGCACGATGGGAATGTCAATCCCGGCGGCGCGCACTTTATCTCGAAACCGCACGGTAACATCAGCATCAAATGTAAACTGTGTGATAGCGCGGCTCGCCCCCGCATCGACTTTGGCTTTGAGTAAATCTATATCGGCCTCCAGAGACGGCGATTCAGGATGCTTTTCGGGATAGGCGCCCACAGAGATTTCAAAATCTGCAATCCGCTTTATCCCAGCCGCAAGATCCGCCGCATTGGCGTACCCTCCGGGGAAAGGTTGATACGCCGCGCCAATGCCTTCGGGCGGATCGCCTCTTAACGCCACAATATTGCGAATGCCCGCCTGCCAATACGCCCGGATCACCTCATCGACTTGAGGGCGCGACGCGCCAACGCAGGTAAGGTGCGCCGCTGCCGGAATGCCTGTTTGCGACTGAATGCGTTTGACCGTTTCATGCGTGCGCGCCCGCGTCGACCCGCCGGCGCCGTATGTCACGGAAACAAAGGCCGGGCCGAGCGGCGCCAACCTGTCTAAGGAGGCCCATAATTTATTTTCCATCGCTTCCGTTTTAGGCGGAAAAAACTCGAATGACGCTTTGATTGGTTTGCGGTCAATCAAACTGGAGAGTCCCGTATTCATTTTTTCTCACTTTCAATACGCACAAAATTATTCCCCTGCGCGCGCCAGCCAAAGCGTGACCGTTAATTTTTTCGATTCACTTTCTATACTGGGCGGAAGGTGGATTGCATCCACCATCTTCAGGCCACTTCCCTCGCACCAGTTTGTCACTTCATCAGTGCTAAAGCCAAGGCGCCGATGAGCGTGATCCTGTCGCAAAAATTCCAAATCATGGGGGGCAAAATCAACAATCAGGAATCGTCCCTTGGGAGATAAGAGGCGCGCCGCCTCAGCGATGGCGGCGCGAGAATCGGCGAAATAGTGTAGCACCTGATGAAGGGTTACCAAATCCGCGCACCGTTGGGGCAAAGAAAGCGAAAAAATATTTCCCTGACGCACCTGACAGTTTTGAATGCCGCCCTCTTCCAAATTGGCGCGCGCCATTGCCAGCATTTCCCGGCTCGCGTCAATTCCAACGCCTTGTACAACATGGTCCGAGAGCAACCTGAGTATGTGACCTGTCCCCGTGCCCAAATCAATGAGATCCTCCACAGGTTCCGCAGTACACAAGTCGCGAATCGCGGCGTCGACTTTTGCTTCTGAAACGTGCAAGGCGCGAATGGCGCCCCAGTCATTTGCGTTGGCGCGAAAATAAGCGGAAGCGGCCTCCGTTCGAATCTGTTTGACGATCTCCAGCCGCTCCTGATCTCGAACCATGAGTGGGTCGGCGGCCTCCGAAATTAACTCAACGATCGTACGCGCCAAATCCTTATTGTCCGGTTTTCCGTTGTCCTGTTGGACATCGGTGAGTTGCCGTCCGGACGCCAATTGATAAAAAACCCAAGTGCCTTCGGGAAATCGGTCCACCAATCCGGCTTCCGTCAGAAGTTTCAAATGGCGGCTCACGCGCGGCTGGCTCTGCCCGAGGATATGCGTGAGTTCCGTGACGGTCAGGGCGCCGTCCGCCAAGAGGCGCAAAAGTCGCAACCGGGTCGGCTCGCCCGCTGCTTTGAGGCCCGCAATAACGGTCTCCATGAGATCCCCTCGGTTATTTTATCGCGGCGCCCATCGCATTCGAGCCCCCTTGCCGATATAGTTTTTCCGGCAACGATCCCCCAATATGAGGGCGCGCTGCGCCGATTCGCCTTCTCCTAAGCGCGTATTCACCTTAGATTTCGGCAAGCCCAAACAAACGCCGCATAGATAAACATATCTTTATGTGGTTATACAATAGAAAAATAGCAATTTGCAGCGCAAAAAAAGGCGCCCCCGCCGACCAAGAAGCGCGGCTTTTACGCAACAGATCTTAATGGAAGTTAACAACTTTTCGTGTGTTTGCTGGTTGAGGGGGTTAAGTCATGCTAGCACTTTGGCTGAATAGGAAACGCATTATTAGAGCTATGATGTTAGCTTGAAGATGACGAACTGACGTGGGGAGGGGAATCACCACTTGAGTTTTGAGCACTGCCAAAAGCAGATGAGCGCCATAATGGGTGGGATAACCTTGCTGTGAAACAGAGCAAACGATGACGGTAAAAAGACGCAACGCAATACTGAATTTGTCGCAAACGAACCGACGCTGCGGGTCTGTTTTCACGCGCATTTCTGCTGGACTGTGTTTGGCTGGCGCTCTTTTTGTGGCTGGATGCTCAACAACCGGCGCAGACCTCGCCACGAATGACCCTTGGGAATCGACCAATCGGAAATTTTTCAAGGTT
>JAJFIM010000394.1 GCA_021774995.1 Alphaproteobacteria bacterium
CGCCTTAATCTTGCCGACCATTTCTTGAGACGAAACCAACGCCTTGCCGTCTAAGTGACCACACCGCTTTGGCGTGACTTGGACTTCCAATTGAATGGCCGACGCGCCCATGCGTTCAAAAAGTCGAACAGTGCGTTGCACATTGAGCGCATTGCCGTATCCGGTATCGCCATCGACAACCAAGGGTATCGCAATGCGATCACGTATATAACCGATAGTATCAGCAACTTCGGCCATGCCCACAAGACCGATATCGGGAAGTCCGAGTTTGGAAAACGCAAGGTTGGCGCCGGAGAGATAGGCGCACGAAAACCCCGCTTGTTCGATCATCAGCGCCGACAGCGCATCAAAGCAACCAGGCGCCAGAATGGGTTTCTCCTCGACCAGCAATTTTCGCAAAACTTTGGCGTGCGTCATATTTATTTCCCCCTTGCAAATTGTTTTTCCAAATGAGGGATCAAACCACCGGAATCTATAATTTCCATCAAACGCGGCGGAATGACTTTCACTGAATAATTCTTTCCTGACGTCTTATTGCGTATGGTTCCATGAATCAAATCAACATCAAGGTCGTCACCAATTTTTATCTCTGCGGCTTGCGGAAAAAACAGAGCGGGCACGCCCACATTGAGCGCATTGCGATAAAAAATACGGGCAAATGATTTCGCCAGGATGACGCGTATCCCAAGATATTTGAGAACAGCCGCCGCGTATTCTCTCGATGAACCCAGACCCAGATTTTCACCGGCCACAAATACATCGCCAGTGCGCACATTTCCCGCAAAATTTGGATCATGCGCTTCAAGACAATGGGGCGCCATCTCTTCAATAGGCAGTTTCAAACAATATCCCGGCGCCAACAAATCTGTGTTGACGTCATCGCCATACACCCAGGCGCGTCTACTCATGACAAAACCTCATTACCAACGCCCATCGTCCCGGCCATGATATCGCGCGGGTCCATTACATGGCCCGCAAGAGCGCTTGCGGCAACCGTGTAAGGGGAAGCTAAATAGACGTGCGATTCAACATGACCCATACGGCCTTTAAAATTGCGGCTGGTGGAAGATATGCACACTTCGCCTTCCGCCAAAACGCCGGCGCCCAACCCCGCGCAGGCGCCGCACGCGGTCGGCAGGAGAATGGCGCCCGCCTCCGTTAAAATCTGCAACGTGCCGTCTGCAACCGCATCCTTGAGCGTTATGGCGGAAGCCGGCGCCACCAAAAGACGCGTTTTGGGCGACACGCGGCGGCCTTTGAGTATTTGCGCCGCCATACGTAAATCCTCAAGCTTCGCGCCGGTGCACGCGCCGATATAACACTGGTCGACATCAACGCCGCTATATTCAACAACTGGGGCGCTGTTTGCCGGAGAATGCGGCGCTGCGACTTGCGGGACGAGCGCGGTCACGTCAATCGCGTGAACGGCCTCATAGCCGGCATCCGCATCGCTGCTCCACGCCAATGCGTCGTTATCAACGACGCCGCCATGATCGCGAATATGCCCTAGCATCACCTCATCAGCCGCGATCATACCGGTTTCGCATCCAAGCTCAGTCGCCATATTGGTCAAGACCATGCGCTCTTGAACGGAAAGTCCAGCGATCATCTCACCGCCATATTCGACGACTTTGAAACTATTGTTCATGCCCAGCGTGCGACACAAAAGAAGCATAATGTCTTTTGCGCTCACGCAGGGCGCAAAACGACCCGATAAATTGATCCGAATGGTTTGAGGGACAACAGTCCACGTCTCTCCGGTCACGGCAATTCCGGCAACGTCCGTCCACCCATAGCCCGCCATATAGCACCCGAACGCCCCGCCGGTCGGTGAATGAGAATCGCCGCCGCAAACAAACATGCCGGGCTTTAAGTATCCAAATTCGGGCAACACAACATGACAAATCCCCTGCATGTCGTGAAAATTCTCAATCCCGTAATCCTTTACGAAGTCGCGCGTCAGCTTGAGCATCGCTGCGCTTTCCTGATCCGCCGGAGGCGTAAAATGATCCGTAATAATGACAATTTTAGACGCATCCCACAGGCCGGCCTGAAGTTTCTTGAGTTGCGGCAATAACCGCCTTGGGCCGCTGCCGTCGTGTAGCATCAACAGGTCCACCCCGCACGTCACCATGTCTCCCGGATTAACGGTCGCGCATCCCGCAGCTTTAGCAATAATTTTTTGGACGAGAGTTTGAGCCACACTTACCTCTTTTTCGAGGGGCTAATTCACATGATGCGACGCGCACCAAGAATAATCATCTCATTCTTGTACAATAATACATATTTAGCACAACGGCCAACTGGACTTACCCGGAGTAAATGGAGAAGCCGCAAACCGAAATGATGTGTTTTGAATGTTTTATCATGTTATCCGCCATTCAGAAATCCCGTTAAAACACCGGAACTGGTGAATGGTGCTCGGTGGTAGACAAAGTTCGAACGCGGCGCCTTCGCGCGACCGACCGGTCGCCGGCCGGTCAGGCCGTCCTATCGGAGGCGCTTTGCGCCGCGAGATATGAAAAATGGTGCCCCTGGCCTGACTCGAACAGGCACGTCCAAAGGACACGTGATTTTGAGTCACGCGCGTCTACCAATTCCGCCACAGGGGCCGCTGTGAAAGCAGACTAGAAAAGCCGGATCATATCCACAACAAAGCCCCCGTCAACCCATGCCAGGCGTTATTTGGCGTATGCTGCGCGGTAATATCATCCATTTACTTCCCTCCTTCGATCCCCTAAACCAGATTCTCGTCATCGATAAGCCCAGCCCGTAAGGCTCCCCGCATGAACCGCAAGCCCGCCTCCGCCGCGCCGCCAACCGACTTGGACCCGCCTCATGAAACCCGGCAAAGCACTTCCGAAATATTGACGACTCTGGCCCAAAACATCACAACAGATCGGCTGACGATTGGCCACTTGATTGATGTGCTTCAGGACCGCGCCTTTGGCATTCTGCTGTTGATCCTTGCGCTGCCATGCGCGGTTCCCTTTCTTTATGGCATCCCTCAAATCGTATCGGTGCCATTGCTTTTCGTGGCGGCCCAAATTGTTATCGGCCGCCATGAACCCTGGCTGCCCGAAGCCATGCGCCAGCGCAGTTTCTCAACAGACGCATTTCGCAATATGGTCAATAAAAGCGTGCGCTACATCAAATGGCTTGAAATCTTCAGCAGCCCCCGCCTGACCTGGCTCACGAAAGGCGGCGTTGAACGCCTTTTGGGCGTGCTGCTTGTGATCTTCTCCGCCTCGATCGCCATCCCTCTGCCTTTGACAAATACCGTGCCCGGGATAGCGGTGGGTATTGTCGCACTGGGATTGATTGAACGCGACGGCGTAATGATCCTGGGCGGCGCGTTTCTGGGCGTGGGGTGGGTTGTTTTTCTCATCACGCTCGCCGGCGGCATCTGGACCCTTCTGCAACAAGCCTTTTCCTGGCTCACGTGATCCATGCTTGCCCTGTCAACCCGGACACCAACGCTCTATAGTTAAACAACCATGGTCTTGAAAACTTACCCCATAACTCAACCGGTCATTTGGACCGCGCTCGGCGTCAGTTTGAGCTTGCTCGCCGGGGCGCATGCTTTTGAATATTTTGGCGGTTTGGCCCCGTGCGCTTTGTGCCTCACGCAACGCACCGCGCATTGGGTTGTGGTCGGCATTGCAAGCGCAGGGATTGTCGTGATTAGGCGATCCAGCGACATAGGGCCGCTGATTCTTGCCGCACTTGCACTTGCTTTTCTTGCCAGCACCGGCATTGCCGGCTATCACGCGGGCGTCGAATACGGCTGGTGGGCGGGGCCGGCTTCCTGCACCCGCGGGCTGAGGGACAGCGGCACGGCGCAAGACCTTCTTGCCGCGCTGCAAAAACCGGCGGAAATGCCCGCCTGCGACAAAATCCCCTGGACGCTTTTAGGCATCTCCATGGCGGGTTATAATGCTTTGATTTCTTTTGACATGACTTTGCTTTGCGCGTTCGCTCTGGTCAGTCCCCGCGTGTCTCTTCGGGAGCGCAATTAAAGGATTGCGATTCGCCATGACAGACATTGACGTCAGTGACCACATGCCCGGCATTTCCGGCAGGGTTCAATTGGATAAAATGCTGCGGGTTGACCATGCCGGCGAATACGGCGCCGTGCAAATATATCGGGGTCAGCTCGCCGTCTTGCGCAATCACGCAAAAACGAAAGAGAGCGCCGGGCTCATCGACAAAATGGCCGCCCAGGAAGAACGTCACCTGGAAACATTTGATCGTCTGTTGCTGGAAAAT
>JAJFIM010000395.1 GCA_021774995.1 Alphaproteobacteria bacterium
TCCATAGAATGGGCTTGACGATAACGACCCTTGACCAGAGGTGGGCGATCTTTACCATGACCGGGAAAAAGCGCCCGGCCATGTGAATGCGTCCGATAGCGTGTTGGGTTAAACATGAAAGGCGCCAGTCACATATGAATATGCGCTCATCCAGTGCGAAAGCTACCCAGCCGACCAAACAAGAGCGGTTGGCTGAGGCCTTGCGGCAAAATTTGCAACGCCGAAAAAAGCAGAAGCGCGCCCGCACGCCAAGCGCCGATCAGCGCTCCTCACAGACCTAAAAAGCAGCGCGGGGACCCATGGATCGTATTCGCATTCGAGGCGGGAAGCCGTTGGAAGGGGAGATTCGCATCAGCGGCGCTAAAAACGCGGCCCTCCCTTTGATGGTGGCGTGCCTGCTCACGGACGAACCTCTGAAGCTTCTTAATATTCCCCATTTGGCCGACATCACGCAGCTTGCAAGTCTGCTGGCTCAGCTTGGGGTCGAAATTAACATGTCCGGAGAGACTGGCCATGAGGCCGAAGCCGGCCGCGTTCTGACGCTGACGGCCCGTCAAATTGCGAGCACAACGGCGCCTTATGAAATTGTCCGCAAAATGCGTGCAAGTTTTCTGGTTTCCGGCCCGCTTCTCGCGCGCTGCGGACGGGCGGAGGTTTCCCTGCCGGGGGGGTGCGCTATTGGAGATCGGCCCGTCGATCTGCACTTGAAGGCATTGGAAGCGCTGGGCGCCCGGGTCACGCTGAATGATGGCTATGTCATTGCCGAGGCGCCTTATGGACTGAAAGGGGCGCGGATAGATTTTCCGATGGCGTCTGTGGGTGCGACGGAGAATGCCCTTATGGCGGCGTCTCTGGCTCAAGGCGAAACGCTGATTTCCAACGCGGCTTGCGAGCCTGAAATTGGTGATTTGGGCCGGTGCCTGATTGCCATGGGCGCCCGCATAGAGGGGCTCGGCACGCCCACAATTCGGGTGTCGGGTCAGGATAAATTAAGAGGCGCCACGCACAGGGTGCTGCCTGATCGCATTGAGGCGGGCACCTATGCCCTGGCGCCTGTGATCGCGGGCGGCCGGATAAAACTTATGGGCGCGCAGATGAGCACGATCGCGTCTTTGGCGCCTATTTTGAGGGCGCTGGATGTTGATTTAAGCGAAGAAGAAGATGGTGTAACTGTCTCTGGGAATGGAGATAAACGCGGTGAAGTTGATGTAACAACGGAACCTTATCCCGGCTTCCCTACCGATCTGCAAGCCCAACTCATGGCGCTTTTATGCACGGTGCAAGGGACGTCTCAGATCACGGAAACGATTTTTGAAAATCGCTTTATGCACGTGCCTGAACTGGGCCGCATGGGCGCCCGCATTTCGGTGAACGGCCAGGTGGCGACTATCGAAGGGGTTAAAAGCCTCACCGGGGCGCCGGTCATGGCGACGGATTTGCGGGCGTCCGTCTCTCTCGTGTTAGCGGGACTGGCGGCTGAAGGCGAGACCATCGTCCACAGGATATATCACCTGGATCGCGGTTTTGAGCGGATTGAAGAGAAGTTAGGCAAATGCGGCGCGGATATCGTGCGTTTGAAGGATTAAATGCTCCCCCTTATGGGTCACTCCCCCGGCTTGACCGCGGGGTCTATGCCTATCGAGATCCCGTGTGGATACTGCGAACAAGTCGCGGCATGACAATCGAGGAAGATTCATTCACTCTTTGACAATGGCGGCGAAGCCATTAAGTAGGGAGAGTTCCTTTTACGGGAGCTTTTAACCTGGCAAAAAGAGGATGCGGATGACCGCCCCTTTGAAGTTAAACGTCCAAGACGAAGAAGATCTGTCAGTTCTCGCCGCTGCGGCGCAGGACTTCATTGTGCGCGTGGGCGACATGACCTATTTGCCCAAGCGCCGCCGGTTTGTTCTGGTGGGCAACCGCTTTAAATGGGAAGACGCAGCCGATGCGCCAGGGCCGCTCAACGAGGGGGCGCAACGTCTTTACGCCCGCGTGCGCGCAGGTCTTCACTTTGACGGCGTCATGGGGGTAAAGACGAGCAATATTCTGATGGACCGCAAGGAAGCAATTCTGGACCTTCTGACCCTCTCGTATGATGCTAAAGGCGGCGGCATGGGGGAGATTACGCTGGTGTTCGCGGGCGGCGGCGCCCTTTTACTCGAAATTGAGTGCATTGACGCCGCTCTCAGTGATATGGGCCAGCCTTGGACGACGCCGCGCAAGCCGGAACACGGAGTTGCCGATGACCCCAGCTAGGCGGCAAGAGGTCCGCCGTTTAGACAGCGGGCAGGAGGATTTCGAAGCCGCCTTCAGTTCTTTTCTTGAACTCAAGCGGGAGAACGCGGCTGACGTCAGCCAGGTTGTTGCCGAAATTCTGAATCAGATGGAAGCGCGCGGCGATGACGCATTGTTGTCCTATACGGAGCAATTCGATAACCTGAAACTGGACGCGGCTGAATTGGCCGTCTCGCGTCAGGAAATTGAGGCCAGCCCCTCAAAATGCGGTGGTGAGGCGGTGGCGGCATTAAAAATGGCTGCTGAACGCATCTTCGTCTATCACCGCCGTCAAAAACCAGATGATGATCAGTTTATGGATGCGTCGGGCGTGGAACTCGGCCACCGCTGGACGCCGATTGACGCCGTTGGCCTTTATGTCCCCGGAGGAACGGCCAGTTATCCCAGCTCGGTTTTGATGAACGCCATCCCCGCCATTGTTGCCGGCGTTAAACGCCTTGTCATGGTTGCGCCCTGCCCAAAAGGCGCGCTCAATCCTCTGGTTCTGGCCGCCGCTCAAATAGCCGGCGTAGATGAAATATATCGCATTGGCGGCGCCCAAGCGATTGGGGCGCTGGCATATGGCACGCAAACGATTGCGCCTGTGGATAAGATTGTCGGACCGGGTAATGCGTATGTGGCGGAGGCGAAACGCCAGGTCTTTGGCCGCGTCGGCATTGATATGATCGCAGGCCCCTCGGAGATTCTGGTGGTGGCCGACGGACAGAACGATCCCTCCTGGATTGCCGCTGATCTGCTTTCTCAAGCCGAGCATGATCCCTCTTCTCAATCTATTCTGATGACGGACGACAAGGAATTTGCCGCGCATGTGCGACAGGCGGTGGAGGGGCATCTTAAGACGCTGCCCCGCGGCGATATTGCCGCGCAAAGCTGGGCCAATTTTGGCGCCGTCATCACCGTGGGAACGCTTGAAGAGGCGATCCCCCTGGTCAACAGGATTGCGCCGGAGCATCTCGAAATAGCTACGGAAAATCCTGATGATTTCAGCGCTAAAGTTACCCATGCGGGCGCTATATTCTTAGGGCGTTATACGCCCGAGGCAATCGGGGATTATGTGGCGGGAACGAATCACGTTCTGCCTACGGCGCGGTCGGCGCGATTTTCATCCGGTTTGTCGGTTGGCGATTTCATGAAGCGCACCAGCCTGGTGCGCTGTGACGCAGCCGCTTTGTCTCGAATCGGACCGTCCGCTATTACATTGGCCGGGGAAGAGGGGTTAAGCGCTCACGCCTTATCCGTTTCCATCCGTTTGAACAAATGAATTTTAGTCTCTCCACCCAACGTAAAATCGTTGCTCACTTCGAGCTAGGAGACAGAGTCAGCATGCCTCTTTTTGTCATCCCGCAGCTTGACTGCGGAATCCACACCCAGCGTTACGAGCATATGGACTCCGCGGTCAAGCCGCGGAGTGACAACGAAATATGCTGCTTGAATTCCAAATCGAGCATTGAGGAAAAATTCGGATTCGGACGACTATCTCTTTATTAAACCTCGCTGTGATAATGCAAAACGCGAGGGTGGCGGCGTCATGACTGAAAGACCAGAGAACAGAGGCGATCAGCGCATCATTGAGATTACGCTCGATGAGGAGACGCTGGTGCACGCCAGTGCGGATATCGAGCATGAGCGCAAGGTGGCGATGTTCGATCTCATCGAAGACAACCACTTCTATCCAATCAATAC
>JAJFIM010000396.1 GCA_021774995.1 Alphaproteobacteria bacterium
ATATGCGCGGCCGGGTGATGGGTCTGTGGTCGCTCAGCTTGCGCGGCGGCCCCGCATTGGGGGCGGTGAGTTTGGGATGGGCGTCGAGCTTTTTTGGGTTTTCTCCCCCGCTCATCATAAGCGGATCCATCACCGCCATCGTCGCCCTCTTCATGTTTCGTTTCAGGCATAGGCTGAAAGACCAGCTTGAGAACACGGCCCTCTCTTAATTCAAATGGGGTGGATGCGGAATAATTAAGACTCTGTAAATAAATACCGGCATTTACACTTTTATAGGACGCGTGGTCTATCTTTCTCTCTCAAGAAAAAGAAAAAAGAACCACATGACTTCCACAGCTTCCCCAAAAAAGAAAATCCGTTTCAAATGGACGCCCTGTTACCGTCGGCCATTTGTTCAGCGTGCAGCGCCCTTTATCGTGTTTTTCCTGGGAGCGGCTGCGACGCTTCTCTTTACGCAAAAACTGGTTCAAGATCAATCAGAGCATATTGGGCGCTTGGCGGCAGCGCAATCTCAGACGACGAAGCGCAAACTCATGCAGGCCAGTATTGTGCATGAGGATATGCTTCAGCGCATGGCGGCGCGTTGGCGGGCGGCGGGCGGTGTGCCCGAAGCGCTATGGCGCGCGGACGCAAAAAACACCATTGAGCACAACGAAGAAGTTATTTCTCTCAGTTGGATGGATAAAGATGGACAACTCCGCTGGGTTGAGGGAAGTCCCCGCCATGATTCTGCGACGCCCCTGACAGGCAGTCCGCCGGAATCTTTGCAAATGAATTCCATTGACGAGCATGCGCGATTAGGCGTCGCCCAGCCTACGCCCCTGAAATCCCCCACTCTTTCGCATACTTATCAATTTTCTAAAAACAGCCACGCGGCCATGATCAGCAGCCCGCTATGGACGGATGGCGCTTTTGAGGGATATCTCAACGCCGTCATCAACATCACGTCTCTTTACGGCCAGTTTCTGAACAGCGATTACCAAGCCGGATTCTCCCTTTGCCTGCACGAAGGAGAGAGTACGATCTTTGAAAAACTTCACGATCCTAAAGATTACACAAGCCCATGGTTCGTTGAATCTGAGGTGGATTTTATAGGACAGACATTCAAACTTCATGTTTGGCCCAGCATCGCGCTCACTGAAAGATTGCAATCAGACATACCAAAGAATTTTTTTCTGGGAGGACTTCTCTTATCTCTGGCTCTGGCTATGGTCAGTCATTTTGGCCTCCGGGTATTGATTCATAAACGCTCGCTTGAAAAAGCCCATCAAAACCTTGAAGGCGCTTATGAACAACAACAAAGCGCCAATGAAAGTTTGAGAATGCAAAGCGCGCAGCTCACGGTTCTCGCTAATAAAGTTCAAGCGGCGCGCAAAAAAGCCGACGCCTCTAATGAGGCAAAGGGAAGATTTCTCGCTTCCATGAGCCATGAAATCAGAACCCCTCTGAATGCGATTATTGGTTTTGCCGGCGTCCTGTCAAACACTGAACTTAACAGCGAACAGCGCGATCACCTTGGATTTCTACAAGGCGCCGCGGATAATCTGCTGATCCTTCTCAATGATATTTTGGATCTGGCAAAAATAGACGCTGATCGATTGGAATTGTCGGAAAGCCGCGTTGACCTTATTGAGCATGTTGAAAGTACGCGTTGGTTATGGAATTCGAACGAAAAAAAATCAGTCGTCGACTTCGCCATTGAAATAGATTCGCGCGTCCCACACTTCATTTACGCCGATAGAACAAGACTAAGGCAGGTATTGTTTAACCTTGTCAGCAACGCCCTTAAATTCACTGAAAAAGGCATGGTCACGGTGCGCGTTGAACCTCTGGAAAACAGCACGCCCGAAAACCTTCGTTTGTGTTTCAAAGTAAGCGATACCGGCATTGGAATTGCCGCAGACTCCCATGATATGCTTTTTGACCGTTTTACGCAGGCGGATTCGTCCATTACCCGCCAATATGGCGGAACCGGTCTTGGGCTGTCTATCTGCCAAAAACTGGTGACATTGATGGGTGGCGAAATTGGCTTTGACAGCACGGCAGGTCAGGGTTCGACTTTTTGGTTCACTCTTAACTGCCGAATTGCACTGGACGCGCCTGACGCAAATCCCCCCAAACCGTCTCCGGTTCAAGCAGTGGCGGATAGTTTTTCCACAGCGCAGCTGAATATCCTTTTAGCTGAGGACAATAAAGTCAATCAAAAGGTCATTCAGGCCATTCTTTCAGCAGATCGCCATCACGTGGACATTGCCGATAATGGGCGGGAAGCGGTTGACGCCGCAGAAGCCAAATCTTACGACTTGATTCTGATGGACCTGCAAATGCCCATCATGGATGGGCTGAAAGCCATTGAACATATTAGGCAATCTGCAAAAGCGCCGGCAACGCCCATCATCGTCCTTTCCGCCAATTCAAATATTGAAGATCAAAACCGCGCGCTTGCCGCCGGAGCGCAACTCTACCTCACCAAACCGATCAAACACGAAGACTTGCTTGCCGCAATCAACCAGATCTTCAGCGCCGAGGGCGCGGCGCCTGAGTCTGGCGAAGCTGAGCGCTACAGCGCCTAGAGTGCATTCACAAAAAGTGTACGCGGTTTTCGGGTTCAAATGCGCGACCAATCAAGAATCTAGATCGCATTCTTTGATTCTATGATTTATGAACGTGATCTAGAGCAGCCTTTATTCTTGCGCATTCAGGTGTTTTACAAAAAACGCCGCCATAGCGTTTGACGCTTGTTCGGCTTCGGGAAGATCCGCGTGGTCATGCCAGACATGCCACATCCCATCCCAGATATCGAGCGTGACGTCTGCGCCATCCGACCGGGCTTTGCGCGCCAGGCGTATGGAATCGCTCATCAACACATCGCGCGTCCCCACTTGGAGAAGCACAGGCGGGTAGTTGGTGAAATCGCCGAACACCGGAGAGATCAGAGGGTCACGGCGATCATGATCTCCGGCATACATCGCATCGTGACCTGTTTCGGGGTCGGCGCCGCGCGTGCTGGGATCATACCATTTGATCGTTTCATTGCTGTCCCCTTCGCGCAGAAGATCCGTAACCGGAGAGATTGCCGCCACAGCCGCGGGCAAAGGCTCGCCGTTTTGACTCAAAGAAAGCCCCAAAGCCAGCGCCAGACCGCCGCCCGACGAATCGCCATAAACCGCGATATCCCGTGATGCATATCCATGGCCCAAAAGCCAGTGATAGACCGTGCGCGCGTCTTCCAGGCCTGCGGGAAAGGGGTTTTCGGGCGCCAGGCCGTAATCGACCGAGAGAACTTTGATCCCCGCCGCCGATCCGATGCGCAGCGCGTTAGCAAGGTTTACTTCAGCGGAGCCCAGAATATACCCGCCGCCATGGAGATAGAGGATGACCTTGTCATCGCGCGTCATTGCGGGCGTGCGTATCCAAACAGAAGGAACGCCGTCAATATCGATTTTTTCCAAATCGTAATCTTCGGTGATCTTCTGAGATTGTTTCAGAAACATCGCATTCAGAAACTGCCTTATATTTGCAAGGTGCTCAGGGTCCTGAATATCGCCGCTCCCGCGGCGCGGCTGCGCATAAACTTTTTCGTAATAACGCTGCGCTTGCGGGCTCACTGTCTTGGGGATCCCCGGCTCAATGAGGGGCCGCGCCGGTTCGCTTGTCTGAGGCGCGTCCGCATCCCGCGCCTGAACATCCGCCCAAACGAGGCCGCTCAATATGGACAGAGCCATCGTTCTTGCAATGGCGCTTTTTTTGATCATGGAATTATCCTTCTTAAACTTCACAACAAACAACTTTATCGCTTATTTTTTAACGGCAATGAGTCCGGCATGGGCTTTTTCAGGTTTTGCGGCGCCGGGTCTTGAGACCAGACCATCCAAAAACACGGCTTTTTCAACCGCAAACCCCGCATTCCGGCAAACAGTGCGCAAGATGTCGGGATCAAGCGGATTGAGGAATTCGGGATGCCCGATTGCGGCCGCCCCTGGGGGAAGAAAATCTGCGAACCTGTCAATTAATCCCGGCCATGTATCGCCTTGCCGTTTTTTTTCCTCATAAACGGCGGCGTTGGACTTCCACGGCCCGGTATAGGGCGTGTCGGCAATGAGAAACGCCTTGCCCCCCGGCGCCAACCAGTCGCGCATCTTCGAAATAGATGTTTCAATGTCGGCGCCGGACAGAAAATGCAGCAGACGCGAGCACAAAATTGCGTTGAAGGTTTCATGAGGAAAATCAACTTCCGGCAAGCTTGCCACGCGGCATTCCAGCCGGGCGCGCTCAGCCGGAGGCGTCTTTTCCATCAAAATGTCGATATGTCCCTGCTCCATATCGCACGCCACCACCCGCGCTCCGGCGGCAAGCGCGGGCAGGGTCGCCACCCCGTAGGCGCACCCTATATCCAGAACCGGACGGTCCGCTTGCGCCGCGTAAGCGACGAAGCTTTTCGAAATCTCATCCAGGGTCTCGGCCATAAATCCCCGATTGTTCAGGGTGGGAACGAACCCTTTGACGAATGATTTGGGGATGGGTGGCGTCAATATTATAGCTCCCTATTGCGCATCTCGTAACGCGCCGAACGCCGCTTGCCTGTATGGGCGATTTGGCGCGCCAGTCCGGTCCGCTATTTCGCGCATCAGTTTTGACAAGATCGCCGATCTGAAATCTTCAAAGCCTTCGGCGGACACCATAAAGGCGCCAGGACCACCGATCACGTTTTCAGAATAGTAAAGATCAAGCTTTTCTTGCTTCGGCGTTCCAAACCCCCAGGGCTGAACCCGGTCATTTAGGATGGGAAGACCGTTGATCGTGATCCCCCGGGCCAGCGCCGCCGCACGCGCCTCAGCCAGTGGGCGCCCCCGGTTATGCGGCCCATCGCCGGAAATATCGATCACGCGGCGCAAACCCCGATAGCCATTGCCCTCAAACAAGCCAGCGGAATAATCGATGGCGTGACTGATTGACGTCCGGTAGCCCCGGTTGAGAGGCTGCGCTTCAAGCGCGGCGACAAAAGCGGCGGCGCTCTTGTCATCGGAGATCACCATCCAGTCCACAAGTTGCGCCTGTTCATAGGCATCCGCCCATTCAACATAAGTGACGGCGATCTTCCCTAAAAATCCGGAATTGATAGCTGAAAGCACTGAAGGGTGCATCAATGCGGCGCTATACCCTTCGCGCTGCGTGCGCGCTTCGACAAAATCAACACTAAAGGAAATATCGACCGCCAGCACAAGCTCAAGATCAACTTCTTCGCCTGCCAAGATATCATCGCTCACCACGGGTGGCTGGGATATCTCCTCATCAGCTTTGACAGAGGCCTGTGACCACAGACCTAAGACAACCCCAGCC
>JAJFIM010000397.1 GCA_021774995.1 Alphaproteobacteria bacterium
GAAGGCGCGGAACGTCTGCTGCCGTCCTGGCCGACCTCAGCTTTGGTCTTGATGTCATTTGGTGGGCTTTGGCTCTGCCTCTGGAGGCGGCCCTGGCGGTTGGCGGGGGGGCTGGGCATTATTGCGGGTCTCGTTCTCGCCTGGATGCATGATATGCCCGACATTTTGATTGACCGGGAGGGAAAGATTATCGCGATGCGCGACAGCCGGCATGTGCTCCAAATGCTTCCAACAAGGAAGGCGAAATTTACCGCTAAAAATTGGTTGCGGCGGGAAGGCGTGATCTTAAAATCATCAACCGGACGCCAAAAGGCTGAAATTCCTTTTTTTACCTGCGATTCTCTCGCCTGCATCACCCCGGAAGACGCTCCCGTGCGCATCTCATACGTGATGGATCAACGAGCTTTTGAGGAAGACTGTCAGCGCACGGATATTATAATTTCAACGCTTTGGTTGCCATGGAGCCTGTCTGCGGAATGCAGCGTTAACGCGCTTGTCATAGACCGCACAGCGTTAAAAGATAACGGCGCCTATGCGATTTGGTTTAACGGCAACGGGATGCGGGTTGAAAATACAGCAGATTCTCGCGGTGACCGCCCGTGGTCTACGCGAAAAAACAAAGAGCGGGCTAAACCGGATAAGAGCGCGCGGCGCATCAAAACGGCGCGCCAGTGAGAAGCCAGTTGCTAAACAGGGCCTCTCAATACGTTCTCAAGAGTCCCACCAGTCGACCCTGGACTTGCACGCGGTCGGCGCCAAAAATACGGGTTTCGTATGACGGGTTCGCCGCTTCGAGCGCAATTGTGTCGCCGCGTTTACGCAGACGTTTCAGCGTGGCTTCGTGATCATCGACCAGAGCCACCACGATGTCGCCATTGGTTGCCGTATCGCATCTGTTGATAAGCGCGACATCGCCGTCAAGAATGCCGGCCTGGATCATGGAATCGCCTTTAACTTCAAGCGCATAATGTTCGCCCGTTCCCAGCATATCCATTGGCACGGTGATATTGCGCGTATTGTCTTGAAGCGCTTCGATAGGGGTGCCGGCGGCGATTCGCCCGAGAACAGCCACTTCCATGACATCTTCCCGAAGGGCGGATGCGGTACTAGCAACGGCCGACGGCGCGTTTTTCTTGCCGAGAGAGCCCTCAATCACGCTTGGGGTGAAACCTTTTGAGCGGGCGTGAATGAGCCCGCCGTCCGGCACAGTGCTTTCTGGCAAGCGGATAATTTCCAAGGCGCGAGCGCGATGCGCAAGGCGTTTGATAAAGCCGCGCTCTTCCAATGCCGTGATCAGACGATGAATTCCGGATTTAGATTTCAAGTCCAGAGCTTCTTTCATCTCGTCAAAAGAGGGGGAAACGCCGGTTTCGCGAATGCGTCCGTGTATGAATAGAAGAAGCTCATGTTGCTTGCGGGTGAGCATGGCAAAATCCCTATAGGAAGAACAAAACGTTAACATTCGAATCTGTTCTAGTTTAGTTCTCACGTAGCGTCAAGACCATTTAGGGAACATTGGGCGCAAGGCTTAAGGTCGGGCGGGATCAGACGTCGTTAAAGGGGATAAAATCAACCGTATCGCCGCTTTTTGACGCCGGCGCTCCGGGTCGACGCACAAGAAGGCAGTCGGCTTGAACGAGCAGTGATTGCATGGCGCTGTCTTGGCTTTCAAAGGGCGCCACAAGAGGCAGGTCGCCCGGCTCATCGCGCGGGGTTTGAAGCGTGGCGCGCATATAATCCTGCCGCTTTCCGTTGGCGGGCAGGTCGCGGGCGAGCGCGCCCCGGCGCATCTGAAGAGTTTGCGGTTCGGAAACTCCGGACAAAGCCTCCAGTGCCGGGCGCAACAAAATGAGCGCACAGACTGAGGATGACACCGGGTTTCCCGGCAGACCAAGCAGGGGGACGCCGCCCAGAGCGCCGAAGAGGGACGGCTTTCCCGGGCGCATGGCGACCCGCCAGAAGCCGACTTCCAGTCCTTCCTCGCGCAATACCTGCTGAACGAGATCGTGATCCCCGACCGAAACGCCGCCCGTGGAAACGATAAAGTCGGCCTGTTGCGCTGCGATGGCCGCTGCGCGCAATGCGCCTCTGTTGTCGCGGGCAATACCCAGATCGATGGGAACGCCTCCCCAGTGACGAATTTGCGCCGCCAATGACAGCGCGTTGGACGAGATGATTTGCGACGCGCCGACGGGCGCACCCGGGAGCGCCAATTCATCGCCAGTGGCCAAAATGGCGACGTGCGGCCGACGCTTTACCTTTACCCAAGGTGCGTTCATGGACGCCGCCAGGCCGATATCGCGCGGGGTCAGTCTTTTTCCGGCGCGCAAACTGCAATCGCCCACGGAAAAATCACCCCCTTTGGCGCGAATATGGCGCCCCTTCACGGCGGCCACTTGAAAAGCGATGCGGGGTTTATTTTTCGCGTCCGCATCCTCCTGTATGACGATCGCGTCGGCGCCATCGGGAACCCTCGCGCCGGTAAATATGCGCACCGTTTGCCCCGCGCCAACCCGGCCCTCAAATGGCGCCCCGGCCGCCGATTCGCCGATCAGCTCCAGCGTGGCGGGCGCTCGGCCATCCTCCGCGCGCACCGCATAGCCGTCCATCGCGGAGACATCAAAGGGCGGCTGCGTAAGCCGGGAGACAACGTCCTCAGCAAGAACCCGCCCTGCGGCTAGCGCCAGCATTACCATTTCATCCGACACCGGACGAATGCTTTTTACGATGCGATTTATCGCTTCTTCGACTGAAATCACGAGGGGGTTATCCTTTAAAGAGATCGTCGACGGCAACGCCCGCGGCCTTGGCCAGACGCGCGGCGACTTCGTCTCTAAGGGCGGGGGTCTGCCCGTTCAGATAGCAATAGACTTCACCTAATTTAACACCGGCTTTTTTTGAGATGGCCGAGACCTGAATCTTATTATTGTACAAATACTCACGGAACGCTTCCCGTTTGGCGATTTGGGATTTGACGCGCGGGGAGAGCCGGGGGCGGCGTTTCCGGACTGCCGGGGCGCCTTCATGTGGCGTAGAGCGCATCCCTCTGGATCTCAAATCGGCGGAGCCTGACGCCGCCGCGTCTTGAGCTTTATAGTCCCCAGAGCGCCCTCCTGATTTTTCCACCAGCCGAATGTCGGTGAGGATCATGCCACGGTCCACCGCTTTGGCCATATCGTAAACGGTAAGCGCCGCCACTGAAACAGCCGTCAGGGCTTCCATTTCCACACCCGTTCGGCCATTCACTTTGACGCGCGCGGAGATCTCCAGGCGTCCAGTATCCGCGTCCGGTTCAAGGTCAACCGTGATGGCGTTTAAGCTGAGCGGATGGCACAAAGGAATGAGATCGGCGGTGCGTTTTGCCGCCATGATGCCCGCCAGCCGGGCGGCTGCCAGGACATCGCCTTTTTTTATCCCGCCGCCGGTGATCAGCTTGAGCGTTTCGGGCTTCATCACCACGGCGCCCTTGGCGACTGCGATGCGTTCCGTCACGTGCTTTTCACCAACATCCACCATGTGGGCGCGGCCTTGATCATCCAGATGACTAAGCTTAACCATCAATCGCCTTTATTAAGAAGTATCAAGGCCGTGCTTAGTCTATTTCAACAGATAACTCAATGACGGACCCGGCCGCCCGACATAGCAGGTTTTGTTGAATCCATAATATTTGATGACTTCATGGGCTTTGCGGGCCTCGGCTTCCTTGCTGCCGAAATCAAACATCCAATGGCTGCCGTCAACGATTTTCCAGCTTCCATTGATCTTTTTGACTTCTACATTTGCGTTGTTGAAACCTAAGCAGTCTTCACCGGCCGACGCATTAGCGGGCGCCGCATCGCCGGACAGAAAATACTCAAAGCTCGGGTCCGGGCGGCCGACAAAGCATTGCTTGTTCATGTTGTGCGTTTTGATGCGACTAAGCGCTTCCTGGGCCTCTGACTGATTGGCGCCAAAATCAAGGAGCCACATGGAGCCTACTTTGACTTTCCACCGGCTTCCTGCTTTCGCTGCGACGGCTTCATTCGGGTTAAAAGAAATGCAGTCCTGATTGGTCGGCGGCGCCGTGACAAGGGCGCCGATGCCTGGAATCAGCGGCGTGAATATTGCCTGTTCGGTAAACGTTTCCCTGGTGGCGTAAGATGATCGTCCACTGCCGTCAGTGAATTTGGTATAGAGATTTGCAACAAGTTTTGAACCTTCAAGCGTCAACACAAGAGCCTTTTCGCCAAAGCTTTGATCAAATGTTGCAACCAGAGAAACCGTATCGCCCAGGGCGTCCGAAGACGCGCTCCCCGCATATGGCGTCGCGGAAACAGCCCCCCAATCGCAATCGCTGGGGGAACAACTTCCCCAAGCCTGAACAGTGATGGCGCCGCCCATCCGTTTGATTTTAATGCGCGTGATCCCGCGCGTGGAGGCGTTGTCGTTCGCCCATGTGCCGGTGAAATCGTTTATCGTGGCAAAGGCGGCGTTGGGAGCGCCAAGCGCCACTAAAGCCAAGGCCGCGCCAACGGCCAAGCTTTTAAAGAAACGGATCATGATTTTAAGTCTCCCTCGTTTAAAGTTCACGGGAGCGCAATAATCAAAATAGGGATAGCAACTCCCTCAAACACTGTACCAAAAGACTACGCTATCTGGCGTCTTCAAGC
The DNA here is from genome assembly GCA_021774995.1 of Alphaproteobacteria bacterium. Taxonomy (GTDB): domain Bacteria; phylum Pseudomonadota; class Alphaproteobacteria; order SMXP01; family SMXP01; genus JAJFIM01. Next base: position 4,650 of record JAJFIM010000397.1, read on the forward strand.
AAAGCGCGCGTTGCCGCAGCCACATCGGGCTTGCGCATCAGGCTTTCGCCAATGAGAAAGGTCGTGACGCCGATTGCCGACATGCGCCCCAGATCATCTGGCGTTGCAAGGCCGCTTTCACTCACCGCGAGACGGTCGTGAGGAATGAGAGGCGCCAGGGCTTCCGTGACGTCCAGAGATGTCTCAAAAGTGTGCAGATTGCGGTTGTTGACGCCAATTAAGGGAGTTTTGAGAGTGAGGGCTTGGTTGAGTTCGGCTTGATCGTGAACCTCCACAAGAACATCCATGCCCCACGACAGAGCGCAGGCTTCCAACTCAAGCGCTTGCGCTCCGTTAAGCACTGCCAGGATGAGAAGGATACAATCGGCGCCCAAGGCGCGCGCTTGCGCCACTTGATAGGGATCAAACGTGAAATCCTTGCGCAATACAGGCAGATCGCCCGCCGCGCGGGCTGCAGTGAGATAAGCGTCCGCGCCTTGAAAGCTGGGCGTATCCGTCAAAACAGAAAGGCAGACTGCGCCGCCTTGCGCGTAGGCTCTGGCAAGTTCAGGCGGATTAAAATCTTCTCTAATCAAACCCTTGGACGGGCTGGCTTTTTTAATCTCAGCGATGAGCCCGTAGCGGCCTTCTCTTTGGGCGGATTGCAAGGCGCGCGCAAAGCCCCGCGGGGGGGAGGCTTGATGCGCCGCCTGCTCGACTTCGCTGGGCGGCGTCGCCTTTTTGCTGGCCGAAACTTCGTCCAGTTTATAATCTTTGATATCGTCTAAAATCGTTGTCATGACTACTTATTCGTTCGAAAGCTCAACCAGTTTATCAAGTGCGCGTTTGGCCCTGCCTTCGTCAAGGGACTGCATGGCCAGCGCCGCGCCCTCGCGTAAATCAGTTGCTTTGCCCGCCACGATCAGCGCCGCCGCGCTGTTCAAAACAACGATGTCGCGGTAAGCGTCTTTTTCACCTTTCAGCAAGGCGCTGAGGCGCTGGGCGTTATATTCAGGCGCGCCGCCTTTGAGATCCTTTAATGCAGCGCGCGCGACGCCGGCATCCTCAGGACAAATCTCGAATGTCGTGATTGCGCCCTCCGACAATTGCGCAACATGGGTAACGCCTGTGGTGGTGACTTCATCCAGACCGTCAGAGCCGTGCACAATCCAAACTTTTTCCGATCCTAATTTTCGCAGAACCTCCGCCAAGGGCTCCAGCCACTGCGCGGCGTAAACGCCGATTAACTGGCGGGTCGCTCCGGCGGGATTGGACAAAGGCCCCATGAGATTGAAAATGGTTCGCGTGCCGAGCTGAATTCGAGCCGGGGCAACATGCCTCATGGCGTCGTGATGGCTAGGCGCCATCATGAATCCGACCCCCGCCTGCTCAATGCACTTACCGATCTGTTCGGGGGGGATGCCGAGTTTTACGCCCAGTGTGAGAAGAACATCAGCCGATCCCGATTTTGACGACAGCGCCTTATTGCCGTGCTTGGCGATGGGCGTGCCGCAACCGGCGACCACAAACGCCACCGCTGTTGAAATGTTGAGTGTGCCTGAAGCGTCCCCGCCCGTGCCACAGGTGTCGAGTGCGCCGGGTGGCGCGTTAACATGGAGCGCTTTGGCCCGCATCACGCGCACGCCTCCGGTGATCTCTTCCACCGTCTCGCCGCGCACCCGCAACGCCATGAGGAAGCCGCCGATCTGCTCCGGCGAAGCTTCGCCCGTCATCATCAGCTCAAACGCGCGCGCTGCGTCAGATTCTGTGAGTGCATGGCCATCGGCGACTTTAGAGAGCAAAGTTTTAAAATTATCCATTCGATCTCCAGCTTCAGTCAATTTGCGCCAATGATAAAAAGTTTTTTAACACTGCGTAACCCTGCTCGGACGCGATGCTTTCTGGATGGAATTGTACGCCGTGGATAGGGTAGGCGCTATGCTGCAACCCCATAATGGTTCCATCTTCCGTGCTCGCCGTGATTTCCAAACAATCCGGAACCGTTCCAGGCTCAACGGTCAGGGAATGATAGCGCGTTGCCTGAAACCCATCCGGCAGCGCTTTGAAGACGCCCTTTCCAGTATGGCGCACAGGGCTGAGCTTGCCATGCATCATCTGATCAGCTCTGACGATCCGCGCGCCAAAAGCCTGCGCGATACTTTGATGGCCAAGACAGACCCCTAAAAGAGGTATGCGGCCCGCCGCCGCTTTAACAAGATCAAGACAAATGCCCGCCTCATTGGGGGTGCACGGCCCAGGTGAGAGAACAATGGCTTGCGGCGCTTGCTCCAGCACGCGCTCAACCGAGATCTGATCATTTCTATGCACCTCGCAAGGCGCCCCCAACTCGCCCAGAAAATGGACGAGATTGAACGTAAAACTGTCGTAATTATCAATGAGGAGGATCATTCCCT
>JAJFIM010000398.1 GCA_021774995.1 Alphaproteobacteria bacterium
AAATTTTGTGGTCTTAAACTCCATTTAAGCTTAAGGGTTAGTCTTAAAGCGCCCTTAAAGGAAAAGGCGGTGTTTTTCGATGTTTTTTGGAAAATATTGCCCTGACGCCATGAGGGAGACGTCTTCTGTTTTAGTTTCATATCGGGTTATCTATTGATGTTCAATTTCGAAAATACGGTTAAATTTGTGCGGCAAATGAAGCGATCCTATGTCGTCGCCCTGTCTATCATTGCCTTGGCGGGCCTGTGGGTGCTCAGCGGGCAATTTTCCGGGCCGACGCCCGGTATGACGCAGGCTGTTGCGACAAATGGCGATCAGGAACCGCTGCACCTATCTCAGGCGCGGGTTGCGCATTTGGTGGCGGCGCCCATCACAAGCACTGTGATGATACAAGGGGAAACCCGGCCCAACCGATCTGTTGAAATCAAAGCCGAAGTGCGTGGTCCGGTGGCCGAAACCACTATTGAACGGGGTGCGCCCCTGGTAAAAGGCGACCCTCTTTTCACAATAGCCGATATTGGTCTGACAGAGCAGTTGGAAAAAGCCGAGGCGGCGTTGGCGCTGCGGCAGGCGGAATTTGAAGCGGCGCAGTCTCTTGTAAAAAAAGAATTTAACACGCGCATTCGCCTCACCGAAACGCGCTCAAATTTAGCTTCGGCAAAAGCGGATTTCAGAATGCGCCAAATTGACGTGGACAATCTTATCGTGCGGGCGCCATTTGACGGCGTGCTTAACGAAAGACTGGTTGAAGAAGGCGATTTTGTTGAGGCCGGACGCGTGCTTGCCAAAATCGTAGAGCTTGATCCGATAAAAGTCGTCGGTCAGATTTCCGAGGCTAATGTTCTTGATATCCAAGTGGGGATGACGGCGGAAATCGGCCTTGTTGACGGGCGGCGTTTTCCGGCGCGCCTGACCTTTATTTCATCAACGTCAGATCCGCAGACGCGGACATTTGAAATCGAACTGGAAGCGGCAAATCCCGGCAGAATGGTCGTGGGCGGGCTGACGGCGACAATCTCTTTGCCGACGGGGGAGAAAAGGGGACATCTTGTCTCGCCTTCCGTTCTGACCCTTTCTGACGATGGCAATATCGGCGTTAAAATCGTCGATAAAGAAAGTCGCGCCCGGTTCGCGCCAATTACGATATTGGATGAAGGCCCCAAAGGCACCTGGATTGGCGGCCTGCCCGAAGAGATTGATCTGATCACCGTGGGGCAGGATTTTATTGCCGATGGAGAATTGGTCGAACGGGTTTTCGTAGAGGCGGGGTCTTGAAACCTTCCCAATGATCCGCCAAGCTGCACGCCGGTTAAGGGGCGTTTGCTTTTCAAAATCCCAAGATAATTTGCGGATGACCGCCGCTCTTTTTTAAATTGGGTTTGAGGAGCGGATCAGTCAAATTTTTTCATAAAGAAGAAAAACACGGAGGAACGGCATCATGGATGCGGACGCCAAAAAAACAGCGCTGAGAATGATCCCCTATGGAATTTATGTTTTAACGGCGGAAGACAAAAGCGGCGCTATTTGCGCGGCCACAGTCAATTGGGCGACTCAATCTTCATTTTCACCCCCGCTTGTGGCGGTGGGCGTAAAAACCGATTCGGGCGCCTATGCGATGATTAAGGATACGGGCTTCTTTGCACTCAATATGCTGGGTAAAGGGCAACAGGGAATCGCATTCACAATGTTTAAACCGGCTCAAGTGGAAGACGGCTTGATCAGCGGTGAGGCCTACCATGCGGGAAGCGCGGGGCAACCCCTTCTGGACAAGGCGCTTGCGGCGGTCGAGTGCAAGGTGACGGATATTGTGGAGCGGGGCGACCACCATATTATTGTTGGCGAGGTCGTTGACGCGCATGTCTCAGGGAATATCGACGGGCGCCCGGACGCAGCTATTTTGGAAATGAAAGATTTGGGCGATAATGTTTTTTACGGGGGTTAATAGCGCAAAGTTTTAAGCACCTTGCTGAACGCAACGAAAAGCGCGTCCCCCATGACACAGTCTTCCAATGCGCATGCAAAACCTCCTCAAGGGGGGCGCCACCGCGATATCGGTTTGTTTTTAGGCCCCCTTGTCGCCGTGATCATGCTTTTCTTGCCGCCGCCTGAGGGGCTTGAGGCGGCGGGTTGGCGCACGGCGGCGGTGGGCGCGCTGATGGCGATATGGTGGGCGAGCGAAGCTCTTCCCGTTGCCGCTACGGCGCTGACGCCTCTTGTTCTTTTTCCTCTCCTTGGCGTTTTTGGAATTAGCGAGGCCGCGGCGCCTTTCGCAAATCATCTGATTTATCTCTTTTTAGGCGGCTTTTTTATTGCGCTTGCCATACAGCGTTGGGACGTTCATCTGCGCGTGGCCTTGGCGTTTTTATCTGTCATGTCGAGCAGCCCGAAAGCGCTGATCGCCGGGTTCATGATGACCACGGCCTTTTTGAGCATGTGGGTGAGCAATACGGCGACCACCATAATGATGTTGCCGGTCGCGTTGGCGGTTATAGCGCTGATGGGGACGGATGACGATGGACGTCAAGACGTTGTTTTTGCGCGCACGCTGATGCTGTCGATTGCGTATTCGGCTTCGGTTGGCGGATTGGCGACGCTGGTGGGAACCGCGCCCAATGCTCTTCTGGCGGCTTTTATTGCAGATGAGTACGGAACGCCTATCGGTTTTGCCCGCTGGATGATGATGGGGCTGCCGGTTTCTATCGTCATGTTGGGCGTGATTTGGTTTAGCCTCACGCGCCGGACATTCCACGGCGCCGCCGCCAAGATTGACGATATTGCCCGGCACCTTGTCGACGAGCGCGCAAAACTAGGTCCTTTGCGCGCCCCCCAAAAGCGGGTTATCGGCGTTTTCTTGCTGACGGCGACGCTTTGGGTTTTTCGGCCTCTCGTCGCCTCTCAATTGGGATTGCCGGGTTTGACCGATTCCGGGATCGCGATATTCGGCGCTCTCCTGATGTTTGCGCTTCCGGCTGACTGGAAGAGCCGGGAGTTTTTGCTCAATTGGCCGTGGGCGCGCCGCGCGCCTTGGGATGTTTTGCTGCTTTTTGGCGGCGGGCTTTCTCTGGCTAAGGCCATCAATGAAACGGGGTTGGCTCTGTGGATGGGGGAGGCGCTCATAAGTTTAGGGGCGTTGCCCGTGGCGGTGCTGGTCATGGGAATCGTCGGGTTGGTGATATTTCTCACGGAACTCACCAGCAACACGGCGACGACGATTGCCTTTCTCCCCGTCATCGCGTCACTCGCGCAAATTTCGGGGCTGGATCCTTTGCAGCTCGCTATTCCTGCGGCTCTCGCCGCGTCCTGCGCCTTCATGCTCCCCGTGGCGACGCCGCCCAACGCCATCGTCTTTGGGGCGGGTCATGTGACCATCCCGGATATGGTGCGGGCGGGATTTATTCTCAATCTTGCGGGAATAATTGTAATCACACTCACAGCCACAGCGCTCGTTCCATGGATTTTTAGCGGCTGAACGTTTTTCCCGTTAACGTTGATTTTAGTCTCTTTAGCCTTTTCTCTTACCCCAAAAAGAGGCATGGTCGCCCAACCTAAGGGTTGTAAGGGGTAGGTCTTTAAAGCCTTTAAGTTAAGTCGACTGATTTATCTTAAGTTCACTAAAGGGCCTCAACTGCGGGATAAGGAAATGCCGGAATCCAGTAAGAGTACGCGTGAACGCTTGTTATACGCGGCGGAGCATTTATTTGCGGAATATGGCGTCGATGGCGTCTCACTCAGGCAAGTGAATGCCGAGGCCGGTCAGCGTAATTCTTCTGCGGCGCATTACCATTTCGGCTCCAAAGAAGCCTTGATCGAGGCAATTTATAAAAATCGCATGGAGCAGGTGAATGTTCGGCGCGCGGTTATGGTCGACGAGTTGATCGCCGCAGGTAAACAACAAGATCTGCGCGCGCTTGTGGCCGCCATCGTTTTGCCCATCGCGGAACAGATTTATGAAACGGAAGGGGGCTTGTCATATGTTCGGTTTGTCGCGCAAATTCACGGCCGCCCCCGTACGGATATTATTGTATATGCGCGCGAAGGGGTGGCGAAGTCTCTTGATTGGGTCAACGCTAAAGTACGCGAGACCCTGTCTCATATTCCGCCGGCTATTTTAAACCCGCGCATCGGCTTCATGTTTTCGCTCATTTATGCGACGCTCGCGCATCGCGAAAACATGAAGTCCCTTCCTGGCGCCAAAGCCAGTCAAAATACGGATTTGTTTGTAAACAACCTGATCGATTCTCTTGTCGGCAGCCTGTCGGCGCCTCTCTCGGAGGCGACAGTGTTGGAATTGGAAAAACCCTAACAGCCAATTGGCGCATTCTTGCGTCAAGGTACAGACGCCAGTAAGGCCTTTATGGCCTTCTGGCATTCAGGTTCGGTGAGCAGCGGCGCATGTCCGGTGTCCGGCGCCGTGATAATTTTCAAATCGGGTTTTATCCGCTTCATGCGCATTGCTATTTCGGGCGTTAGAATGTCCGATAACAGGCCATGGCACAAAAGCGTGGGCGTATTTTGCAGCCCATCCATCAACGACCAGGGATCTCCAGTGGGAACCGCTTTTTCATCATCGCTAAAGGGCGTTGCGATGGCCGGATCATAATCCGGGGCGATCACGCCGGGTTCAGTTTCTTTGAAAGTGTTGTGCGCAATTTCAAGCCATTGACCATCGTCATAGTTTGGAAAAAATTTTTCATTCAGCGCTTTTAGCGCGTGCGCCGCATTCCGCCAATTGCCGGTCGGTTCGCCCTTGCCGACATAAGTTCTGATGCGCGCCAGGCCCTCAGGCGCAATTTCCGGGCCGATATCATTGAGAACAACGGCCTCTAACAGAC
>JAJFIM010000399.1 GCA_021774995.1 Alphaproteobacteria bacterium
ATGATCGATCATCTTGCCGAAGAAATCCCGGCGGCAAAAGCGTGGATCGGGCAAGACCTCAAACTCGTCGTGTTGCCGGAATATTTTCTCACCGGGTTTCCCATGGGCGACAGCGTCGAGGCGTGGTCTGATAAGGCCGCGCTGGAAATCGACGGGCCAGAATACGAAGCGCTGGGCGCCATTGCGCAAAAATGCAAAATGTTTATTTCCGGCAACGCCTATGAGCAGGACCCGAATTTCCCGAAAATCTATTTTCAAACCAGTTTTGCGATCGATCCTTCCGGCGACGTGATTTTACGCTACCGGCGCCTCATTTCGATGATGTCGCCTTCGCCTTATGATTTTCTCGATAAATATCTCGATGTCTATGGCGAAGACGCCCTATTTCCTGTCGTCGATACGGATATCGGAAAAATCGGCTGCATCGCCTCGGAGGAAATCGTTTATCCGGAAATCGCGCGCTGCATTGCTCTCAAAGGCGCGGAGGTTTTTCTGCATTCGTCAAGCGAGCCGGGCAGCCAATTGCCAACGCCAAAGAACATTTCCAAACAGGCCCGCGCCTTGGAAAACCTGGCCTATGTGGTTTCCGCAAATTCAGGGGGGCTTTATAATTACGCCATCGGAGCGCACTCAACGGATGGCGGATCGAAAATTGTCGATTATTACGGCCGCGTTCTGGTGGAATCTGTCGGCGGCGAGAGCATCAACGCCTTTGCGGAGATTGATCTGGAGGCGCTCAGGCGCTATCGCAAGCGCGACGGCATATTCAATATTCTCTCGCGCCAACCCATTGATCTCTATGCCCGCGAATTCGCAAAAACCACAATTGCCGTTCCCAATTTAATGATGAAAGCGGACGGCGGAACGCAGCAGCCGGATCGAAAATTCTTTGTTGAGCGCCAACAAAACGCCATCGCGAGCATGATCGAACGCGGATTGATTAAGGAATAAACTTTTTTTCGTTTAAGGCTTTTGACCTGCCCCCCCGCGACGCAGCCCCGTGAATCCGGGCTACCCAAAATCCGCCGTAAAAACTGGATCGCCCGGTCAAGCAGGGCGACGTCGCGAATGCTTTGTGGCGCGCACTACTCTTTTAAAAAGGCGGTGATGACGTCCACATATTCCGCCCCGCGCGCCGGCTCCAGGACCGGGTGAGCACCCTCAAAAATATGTTCCCGGCACCGCGGCGCCCGCGTCATCACGGTGTCGTGCAACGCGTAAAGTTTCTCCCCTGTGGATGTCAGCGCCAGGACCGGCAGGTCCAAAGCGCTGAGCCGCGATCTCATGTCATAATCCACCACGGCTTTTGCCGGCCTGTCGAAGCGCATTTCCAGATAGTCGATGATCATGAGATAGACGTCATCCAATGTCTCTTGGGTCACTTCAAAACTTGCATCCCAATCTTTCAGCGCCGCCACGGCGCGCTCCCACGGAAAGGTTTTATACGCGCCTTGCCCATCAAGGGTCGGGCGGGGGATGGTGACATATTCCAGAACTTTTTTGCGGCCCGCCTCATCCCAGCACGGGCTTCCGTCCAGGATGACTTTGCGCACCCGGTCTTTCCGCCGCAACGCCAGATCGCACGCCACCGCGCCGGAAAAATGCCCGCCCAGGATAAAGGCTTGGGGCTTGCCCAGGAAATCCAACACGTCGCACACATTGTCCGCATAATCGCCAATGGTCCAGAAGACCTCGCGCGGGCTTGAGCGCCCAAAGCCCATCATGTCGAGCGCGTAGGCGTCAAATCCCGCGCGCGCCAAAAGCGGCAACACGCGTTCATACATGCGCCCCGTCCCCGGCACCCAGTGCATGAGAATCAAAGTCGGAGCCGCCCCCTCAATGGCGCCCTCGGCGGCTGAAAACCTGTAATGCACCTGGCCGCGGGATGTATCGGCATAGCCTTTTTTGGGCGTGCGGGCGCTTTGATCAACGGGCGACATGTCAAGTTCCTCCGTTTTTAAGTGGTTAATCTCGTGCTTACACCATAATGCGCGGGCTTTCATACCCATTTGCGCAGTGCGCCTGGAGAGTTAGACTGGACTCATAGGACAACTGATTCTCATACGCACATAAGCAGCGCACATGGCGCAATCGCCTTTACCTACTCCAACTTCCCCGCGGGCGCGGGCGATGCGCCTTGACGCGCTGCGCGGCGTCGCCGTTCTGGGCATTCTCCCCCTTCTCATCCAAGTGCGGGCCGAATCGTGGAGCGCCAGCCTCAACCCCGCGTCCAGTGGACAACTCAGCGGCCAAAACGGCATCATCTGGATCATCACGCATATTCTTTTTACGCAAAAGTTTATGACCATTTTCGCCGTTTTGTTTGGCGCCGGCATTGCGATCATGGCGGCAAACGCAGGCGCGCGCGCCGCCCCCTTGCATATCCGCCGCATGTCGGGATTGCTGGTCCTTGGGCTGGCTCTCACTTCTTTTTTCTGGCCAAGCGGCGTGTTGGCTCTTTTTGCATTATGCGGGCTTATCGTTCTCACAGTGCGCAAATGGTCCGCGCGGCGCCTCATGACCAGAGGCGCGCTATTGCTGACTTTTGGATCGCTGTGCCTGTTGGGGGCAAGCATTACGGCGGGGGCGGGAAACGCCGCGATCGATTACTGGCGGTTTGGTGATGAGCCATTAAATATGTTCGTCCCGCTGTCTTTTGTTTTACGTCTCCTCGGTCTCATGCTGGCGGGAATGGCATTGCTGAAATGGGGCGCTCTGAACGGCGCTTGGCCGACCAGCCGCTATGTGATGAGCATAACGATTGCGGCGTTTGCCGGTTTCCCTCTCATCATTTACGGCATATTGGAAAATGTATCCCATGGGTGGAATATGGCCTATTCCATCGGGATTGGCGCGCAATTTAATTATTGGGGTTCTCTTATTGTCGCGGGCGGATATGCCAGCTTCATTCTGCTGATCTGCAAAAGCGCGCGCTGGCGGCGGGTCCGAACCCTGCTGGCCGCGACCGGCCGGTTGGCGCTCAGTAATTACATCATCCAGATAATTGTTTTAACGTGGGCGCTCCATGCATATGGGCCACGCCCCATCACCCAAACCGACAGATTGGATCAATTATTGATCGCCGCGACCATCGCGCTCAGTGTGTTGATCTTTTCTTCATTCTGGCTGCGCTATTTCAAATTCGGGCCAGTGGAATGGGCGTGGCGCTGGGCGAGCTATGGCAAACGGCCGCCTTTTATTTACATGCACCGGGTATTTGCTCCCTATATCCGCCCAGACAATGAGAGAAATGAAAACCCTATGCGCCGTTAATCTGCGGCGCTTCGATTGCCATGACCTGAAAGCGGCCCGTACCTTCCCGCAATTTTTTGGCTTCGATATATTCCGGTGAATTCCAGAAATCATGAACCGCCTGTTTGTCGGGCCATTCGGATATCAACAAGGAGCCGCCATCGCCCCAATCGCCCTCAAGAAGCTCAGCGCCCGCCCCCATCAGCACATAGCGCCCGCCGAAACGCTCAACAAGCGGCGGGACCTCCTTGGCGTAAGTCGACATGAACTTTTCGCGATCCGTAAACTCCGCCAAAATCACCATGTAACATTTGCTTTGCGCCATTGTTTTCTCCGTTCTCGTAAAATATTCGCATAGGTGTATTATCACCCGCACCCGGCGCACAGCATAACACAAATGAAGGCAACAGACATGACCAGGCTCAACAGAAAAGTGGTTCTCTCCTCCCCTCTGGACGGCGTTCCCAAGCCTGAAAATTTCACGATCATCGAAGAACCCGCCCCTGAGCCCGAAGATGGCGCGTTCGCGCTGCGCCATATTTATCTATCCCTTGATCCCTATCAGCGCATCGCCATGGCTGGGCGCCATATGAGCGCCGATGGCAAATTGGAAACAGGCGCCGCCCCGCACGCCGAAACAATCGGCCAGGTCATCGCCTCGCGCCACCCTGACTTTACGCAGGGCGATTATGTGCGCAGCTTTGGCGGCTGGTGCGAATATTCCGTTTCAGATGGCGCGGGCGCGGTTAAAGTCGACCCCGCCGCCGCCCCTTTGTCGGCCAATCTTGGCGTTCTGGGCATGCCCGGTCTCACCGCCTACGCCAGCGTGGTGAAGCTTGGCGACATCCAGCCGGGACAAACCGTGCTGGTGTCAGCGGCTTCCGGACCGGTTGGAGGAACGCTGGGGCAGATCGCCAAGCACTTGGGCGGCCGGGCGGTCGGCATTGCGGGGGGCGCTGAAAAATGTACTTACGTCACGGATGAACTGGGATTTGACGCCTGCATCGATTACAAAAAGGACGGCTACCAGGACGCGCTAAAAGCAGCCCTTCCCGAAGGCGCTGATATCTATCACGACAATGTGGGCGGTCAAATTCTCGTCGACGCTTTTTCCGTGCTGAAAGAATACGGAACCGTGATTCTCTGTGGACTGATCAGCCAGATGAATGATCTGGATAAAGGCAAAGGGTTTTATCTTGGCCTGCCCATCGTCAAACGCGCGGTGATGAAGGGGCTTGTGGT
>JAJFIM010000400.1 GCA_021774995.1 Alphaproteobacteria bacterium
ATTCCCGTTCATCGCCAGCGCCAATAACGGCGTAGCAAACGGGAAAGACGTTTTTCGAAAAATGATCCAAAGCTTCCTGGTCTTTTGGCTCCGGGCTGTTTCCGGACAAGAAATGCAGGACGGCAAAACCCGCGCCCAAAAAATCCTTTAGATGTCCTGGGCTCTGGTCAACAAAAACGCGCGCATTAGGAAAACAAGCCCCCGGCGATATTCCACCGCCGTCTTTCTCAGAACCCGGCGGCAACAAAGGCGAGCCTTCATAAGGAATGGGCGCCGACTGCCTCGGGTTGATGAGCGGGCGCACAAAATCATGGGATAACGAAAGGGAGAGAACGGCGGCGCGCATCAAACTGAACCCCCGCGAGGGCGGCGTCATGAAATAAGTGCTTTTTTGCGCTTCCTCAAAAGTTTCCAGTGTGGCCGCTCTTCTCTCCACTGAGTAACTCTTCAACAGAAATTCGTGATCGCGATACGTAAGCGCCGCCGCCAATTTCCAGGAGAGATTATACGCATCTTCAAAACCGGAATTCAGACCGCGCACACCAAATATCGGCACAAGGTGCGCCGCATCGCCGGCAAAGAAAACGCGTCCGCATTGGTAATCGTCCAAAGCCAAGGCGTAAGCTTGATAGAGGCTGGTCCATTCGAGCGTCCATTCCTGAGGAAGGCCGACATAGTCAAGGTGTTGTTGAATGCGTTGCCGCACGCGCGCCTCTTTTAACTCATCTTGCGCGTTTTCATCCGCGTAGAGTTGATAATCAATGCGCCAGACGTTATCAGGTTGGGCGTGCATCAATACGGTGCCGCCCGGTCGCCAGGCCGGTTCGAACCAAGCGCGGCGCTCCACAGGCCAATCCGTCTTTAACGTGATATCCGCAATGAGATAACGGCCCTCATACCCACTGCCTTTGAGTTTGAGGCCAAGCGCATCACGGGCCAGACTTTTCGCCCCATCCGCCGCGATGACATAATCAGCGACAAGCGCATATGCGCCTTCTGGGGTGTCCACATCAATATGCGCGGCGTCGGCAAGGGCCGTCAGCCCCTTAGCCTGATTTTGCCACCTGAAATCAATTAATGGCTGAGCGCGGATGGCTTCATAGAGAATTTCTTCCAAATAATATTGCTGAATATTGACGAAAGGCGGGTATTTATCGTCCCCGCAAAAAGGCATCTCCAGTCGATAGACAGGGCGCCTGCCGTAATAACTCACCCCTTTTGACCACCAGAGCCCTTTTTCAGACACTTGGGCTCCAACGCCCAGGGAATCCAAGATTTCCAGGGAACGCCTGGAAATACAGATCGCACGGCTTCCATCAGCGGCGCGGTTCGATTTTTCCAAAACAACAGATGCAATCCCGTATTGCGCCAGACTTAACGCTGAGGCCATGCCGACCGGGCCGCCCCCTAAAATAACGACAGGGTAATCCCCTTCCCCGCCATCCAGCTCAACGGGCCGCCGAAAGCTGTGTTTCACATATTGATGAACCATAAAGCAAACTCCAGCTACAAAGCTTCATGTGAGGTCCCTAGAGGGGTTCAGCAATTGACTCATAATCGCTGGCGCCAAGCTCCGCCGAAATTGCCTTGGCGCAAGCCAGAACATTCCTGATGAGGTCTGGCGGCGGCGCATCGGGAATAAATTGAATAGAGCCAATCACGCCCACAGACCCCACCAACACGGCGTCGGCGTCAAAAATAGGCGCCGCCACGGCATTGACGCCAAGGATTACTTCCTCAGGCGCAAAATCATATAGCCGCGCCCTGATTTCTTCCAACCGCCGCTCGAGCGCCGGACCATCAATTATTGAGCGCGGGGTCATTGCGGGCGAAGGTTGATCAAGAATGGCCTGTTGCTGTTTCGCGCCGGCCCACGCCAGCATGATGCGCCCCTGCGCCGATACGGTGGCGGGCGCGATCGATCCGGGCACCCCTGAAATTTTTATAGACCCTCCCACCTGGTCAAGGCTGGAAATCACAAGCGCCTCGCCCCCAATAGGGATCGACAAGACGACCGTCTGATTGATGGTTTCGCGCAAATGCGCCATGTGCGGCTCGGCGATATGCTTCAAATCAAACTGTTCAAAAGCGGCCTGTCCAAGGCGGTAAAGCTTCCACCCCAGACGGTAGCGATCCGAGGTCCGCGTTTGCTCCACCAGCCCCATTTCGCGCAAGGTCTTTAAATGCCGGTGGACTTTGGTTTTGGGCTGCCCAAGCGTCTTGGCCAAATCAGTCACGCGCGCCGGCCCCGCCGCGGCCGCCATGGCGTCCAGCAACCGCACTGTAAAGATCAGTGATTTGACAGTTGATCCGCTTCTGCCGTCGATCTCTTCCAAGGAATTCTTGCCGCCTTTTTTCCGATACGTGTTTGTGCGGCTATTATGCCTTCTCCATGAATTCTTTCAATGCCGCAATAAACGCCTTGTTCTCGTCTTCTTTGCCTATCGTGACGCGAAGGCTGTCGGGCATGCCGTAATTGCCGACCGGCCGGACAATGACCCCTCGGCTGCGCAAATGCTCATTAGCGGCTTTCGCGCTTTGCGCGCCGCCGGGGAAATGAACCAGCAGAAAATTCGTCACGCTTGGCGTGACCTTCACCCCCAGCCCGCGCATTTCATCGCTCAGCCAGGACAGCCATTTCTCGTTGAAAGATTTTGAGGCCTCCATATGCGCCGCGTCTTGAAGGGCCGCCACACCGGCGGCTTGCGCCGGCCCCGTGACGTTAAAGCCGCCGCGCAGACGCGAGACCACGTCCAGAATTTCCGGAGCGGCATATGTCCACCCCACGCGCAATGACGCCAATCCGTGCAATTTGGACAAGGTGCGCGTCACGACCACATTGGCGGGGCCTTCATTCACCATGGCAAGTCCGGAATCATAATCATCGCGGTCAACATAATCGGCGTAAGCCGCGTCGATCACCAACAGAATATCCTCGCGCAATTCCGCGCGCAATTTCTGCATTTCTTGAGGGGTAAGATAAGTGCCGGTCGGATTGCCGGGATTGGCCACAAACACGATGCGCGTGCGGGGCGTGACCGCCGCCAGCAAAATATCTATATCAACGCGGTGTTCGGGCTCTTCAACGGTGACCGGCGTCGCGCCCACCCCGTGGGCCGCCATATGGTACACAATAAATCCATACCGGCCGAAAAGAATTTCATCCCCCGGCCCCGCATAAGCGCGCGGCAGCATACGCAGCATCTGTTCTGAACCCGCTGTACACAAGACCTGCTCTGGATTGACGTCATAGCGTTCGCCAATGGCGCGGCGCAAATCAACGCAATCGCCATCTGGATAAAGATGAATACTCTCCGCAGCTTTATGGTAGGCCTCAATTGCGGAAACGCTGGCGCCAAGAGCATTTTCATTCGACGCCAATTTAATAATGCGATCAACGCCTTCAATTTTCGAGCCGCCGGGAATATAGCGATTTATATTCATCACGCCGGGCCGCACTTTGAGAACCGTCATCTGCAAATCTCCTTCACTTTTGTAAACCTTGCTTTGATCTTATGAGGGGCGGCGCCAGAGATCTGGGTCACCGGGCATATGCGACCCATCGTCGACGCCAACTTCACGCTCAATCAGCGCATTTAATTTTTCATTGAGGCCCATGATGAGTTCTATATGTTTATCAGGCTGAGCGCCAAGATTATGCATCTCAAGAGGGTCAGTCTCCACATCATACAGTTCTAGATCGTTGCGCCCAAATAATGTTTCCTGATCTACCGGCCGGTGATGATCGCCAGGACTGAAATAGCGGGCAAAACGATAGCGGCCGTCAAAAATTCCGCGATAAAAAGAACGTATATCAAATTGAATCACGTCTTGCGGAAACTGCCGGGCAATTTTCTCTCCTGTCTGGCGCGCCGTGGCAATCGACAAAAGAAGTTTTTTCTTTAACTGCGGATTACTGGCGAAGGCGGCGCTAAAGTTAAGCAGAACGCCGCCTGCTTTATCACGGCGCGCATCAAAGCCGGAAGGCTTGGCAAGCGCGCCCGACAAATCAAACCCTTTCAGATCGGGATAACGCGCCAAGCGCTCCTCTTGCGCCAATCCCGCGAATGACAGGACGGTCGGCGCGATATCGAGACTGCACGCCAGAGCGGCGCTTATCGCGCTTGACCCAACATCGGGATGATCAATGGCGAGCGGCACTTGCACATTTTCTTTGTAGATAAACGGTCCTTTGAGACGCTGGCCGTGCGCTCCCGCCATCTCCCCGTGATCGGCGGTGTAGATAATAATGGTATTATCGCGCGCGCCCGAGCGCTCAAGCGCATCCAATACCGTCCCGATATGTCTGTCCACGTCGCGCATGCAATTGAAATAATAATTTTGATAGCGCGCCCAAGCGGCCTCGTTTTCAAGGGGAATGGCGCCGTAAACATAATCGCCATCCTCAACATAGGCGCGGTGCGCCGCCGGTTTAGAGACGATATCATCAGGAAAGCTTGGCGGCAAATCAAACCCAAGATCGTCGAGGTAAGGCGCCCGGTCCGGCGCGCCTTTCATCGGCGAAATAAAATCGCGCAACAAACGCGTTTCGCTCTGACGGCCCGTGGCGTCAAAAAACATAATGTCGTGGGGATTGATAAAGTTCACCGCCAAAGCCCAAGGCTTTTCCTGAGCAATGCGGGGCGCGCTATCCGTCAGCCAGCGCGCGGCGTCGGATGCGATGTCGTCGTCGATTTCATAACCCTGCTGCGTCGATCCATAGACATCAGCGCGCATATTGAACTCATCAAACCCATAAGGTTTTAGCGCGTCCGTGTAATCTCCAAGCTCAAGCGCATTGAGATGCGTGAGATCCCATTTACCTTTATAGGCCGTGTGATAACCTTGGGCTTGAAGCCGCCGCCCCAATGTAGGCGTGCGTTGGGGGTCGAGATCGCGCCGACCAAGGCCGCCATCAGGGTTGTCTGTCAACAGAGTATGCTGGATATGGCGCCCGGTATAAAGAACCGACCGCGCGGGCCCGCAGGCAATGGCGTTGACATGAAAGTTTCGAAAGTATGTGGAGCTTTTTTGCAGGCGGCGGCGATTGGGTAGATCAAGTGATGGCGGGAAATCAAGCCAGGAGCGTTCCTGGTCGCACGTAATCATAAGAATGTTGAGGCCCCGGCGTTTTACAATCGCGGGAGGCCGCCCCAAAGCCAAGACGCGCGCGATCCCGCCACTCGTCAACGCCGCACTGGCCACGCTCATTTTAAGAAATTTTTTGCGGGTTATTTTTGTCATGAATTTCTTGAGTTTTTTATGACCGGGTCACCCCCTCACCCCGCCCTCTCCCCCCGTGGGGGAGAGGGCGGGGTGAGGGGGATTATACAAAAAAAGCCTACTCATCAGGTACAACACCTAAACAAAAAAGGAGCGGGGCAGTTTGATCTACCCCGCTCCCCTAGTAGATAAAACGTACGGCCTTTAGAAGTTCAGGGTCGTCCGGAAGTAGTAGAAACCTCCATTGATCCCATAAGGCACGCCCCGCAGCGGGTATTTGACGTTGCCAAAAGACGTGTTCGGCGGTCCGCCAAATCCGGCGCCGTCAGTAATCCAGCGAATGACCGCGTTGTTGGGCAGTGCGTCCGGCTTTTTGTCGAACACATTATTTGCCCCCACCGCAATATTCAGATGCTCATTGATGTCCAGAGAGAACTCAAGATCGACAATAAAGGCGGCGTCCACCTTGGTGTTCCCGGCGGGATCAATGCCAAATGGCGTGACGGGCCCACATGCGACATCCGTCGGGCACCCAAAAAGATCTTCAGCCGTGAAGAAGCCGTTGGACGTGCTACCGAAATAATTCACCCGCACAAGAGAGGCCAGGTTTTGCCAGGCATAGTCGAAGGTCAGAGTAATTCTCTCCGAAGGCTGAACGTCTTCGACAAAGGTCTCGCTGACCCGGTTGAAGAACACATTCGGATCGATCCCGGCAGGCGCCATTCTTTTCTGGACTTTGGTCTCATTCAGCGCCACCGCCAAAGTGGTGGTCAAATTGCCCGGACCAAATTCCGATTCGTAGCTGGCCACGATATCGATGCCCCGCGTGCGCGTATCGAGCGCATTAAAGAACACCGCGCCTTGACCGATAGAACGCGAGGTGAGCGCTGTTACTGCACTGGTGAGACCCAGAGTTGTCAACTCGCCAACGCCCAACGCCTGACTAAAGGCGATCCGGTCATCAATTTCGATCTGGAAGGCGTCGACGGTAACGGTGAGGCCCGGCACGTTATCCCAGACAAAACCAACGCTGTAATTGGTTGACGTTTCGAAATCGAGCTTGGAAATACCGAGCGCTTGCGAGAAAGGATCGTTCAGATTGGCGATCAGGGTCTGCGTCAAACCGCTGGCGCCGCCTTGCGTCACCACGGAGGTGAAGCCCTGCTGTTGCAGAGACGCCGCCCTAAAGCCTTTCGAGAATGTGCCCCGCAAGGCCACGCCATCCATGACCTCATAGCGCGCGCCGACTTTTCCTGAGACCTTGTCGCCGACGTCTGAATAATTCTCCCAGCGCACCGCGCCGCTCAGCAACAGATTGTCGAGAACATTGGTTTCAACATCGAGATAAAGCGCGATGTTGTCCCGGTCGATTTTCCCTGCAGCGCTTGGGCTGTATCCAGGGAAAGCCTGTATGCCGCAATTGGCCGTTTGAGCCGGGTCAACAACGGAAGGGAACGCCAGGAGCGCATCGGTCGTGCCGCATTGATAAGAAGCGGGATCGCCCTGCGAGATCCGGTACGTCTCTTCACGCTGTTCAAATCCAGCCGCAACGTAGAGCGGATTGGACAGTCCAATGTCGACCTGACCATTGAGATCAACATTGAAGATGACCTGGTCAACTTTCAATGACCCAGAGAACACATCATTCGGTCCGGAATTGGCCGCTATATCTGCATTCGTCGCGCCCGGATTGTTGAATAAATACTCCGCGGAAATCGATGCGTT
>JAJFIM010000005.1 GCA_021774995.1 Alphaproteobacteria bacterium
TTCAACCGGCGCTAGATCCTAATGCTTATCAAGAGCCATAACTTCCTCAAAACCTGCGGGGTCCTGATGGATAAGAATTTGCGCCCGCGGAAACGCCGCCAAAAGCAACGCCTCCACTTCATCTGAGATTTTATGAGCCTGCACCAGAGAGATGGAGGGGTCGAGTTCGATATGGAGTTGAATGAAATCATGGCTACCGGCTGATCGCGTGCGTAAATCATGCACCGCGAGGACCAGCTTATGCTCACTGGCCACGCGCTTGACCAGTTCGCGCTTCTCGTCGGGGAACTCCTTATCCATAAGCTGGTCGAAAGATTGAAGCACGATCCTCCACGCCGAATATAAAATATAGAGCGCGATTCCAAAACCAATCAGTGGATCAAAGAGCGGCCATTCCATAACCCCCGAAAACAGTAAGGCGCCGATTACTGCTAAGTTCAAAAAAAGATCGCCCGTGTAGTGAAGATTGTCGGCCGAAATAGCCAGAGACCCTGATCGTTCAATCACGTAGCGCTGAAAGCGGATAAGACTGAATGTCGCCCCAATCGTAATCACGGTCACGATCAGTCCAATGGCAGAATGAGCGACGGGCTGTGGATCAAGCAGATGAAAAACGGATTGCGATATGAGATAAATGGCGGAAAGTCCGATAAAGACGGACTGCCCCAACCCCGCCAAAGCTTCAGCTTTACCATGTCCGAAACGATGGTCCCTATCACGCGGGAGAAGCGCATGACGGACAGCCAAAAGATTGATGAACGATGCGGCGACATCGAGAATACTGTCCATTAACGAACCTAAAAGGGCGACGGATCCGCTCAGCCACCACGCACCCGCCTTTAAGCCGACCAGCGACAGTGCGACGCCAACCGCCGCATAGGTCGCCAGCTTCATCAGCCGCCCAGACTCGTCCGGCGCTGTTTCCTGAATCTTGTTCGGGGCGGGTTTTAGGTCTGTCATCTCATGCTTTCTTCTCGACTTGAGCACGTTTTTAGGGGTAAAGCCGTTCGATTTTCCAGTCCGGTTGGCTAATATTATCGCGCAAAAATACACGGCGGTCATGTAACCGGAAAGAGCGTTGACGCCAAAACTCGATGCGGAGCGGCGCGACCCGGTACCCGGACCAAAAAGGCGGACGATCGACCTTCTTCAGGGCGTATTTAGCCGTGTATTTTGCCACTTGCGCCTCCAGATCAAACCGCCCCTGAAGAGGGAGCGACTGCTTTGAGGCCCAGGCGCCAATCTGAGATTGTTTTGAACGGGTGGCGAAATAGACGTCAGCCTCATCTTCGCTGACCGCCTCCGCACGCCCCTGAATACGCACTTGGCGGGTGAGGCTTTTCCAATGAAAACAGAGGGCCGCACGGTTATTTTGGTCGAGTTCGACCGCTTTTTGGCTGCCCAAATTGGTGTAAAAGACGAAACCCCGCTCATCGAAGGATTTCAGCAGCACCATGCGGACATCGGGCATGTCGTCACTCCCGCACGTGGCAAGCGCCATGGCTTCGGGCAATTCCGCTTCATTGGCTTTGGCGTCATCGAACCAACGGCCAAACAACCCTATCGGGTCCCCCGCAGCATCGAATTCGGCATCACGCCCAGCCTGCTGGGATGCAGGCGAAACAGAGGTCATACGTATTCATCCTTGGTTCAGATGGTCTATACTAACGATAACAACACATGGAACTCACGCAAACGCCTTAAAGTGCGCGCGTTCCCTCTCTTTCTAATGCATACGCCCGTAGGGTGGAAACTGGAATGCAGATAAATTCAGAGCCCATAACGCATGAAAGCTTATTGGCGCGCATGGAGGACAAGATTATGATGAAACGGACCAGAACACTAATAATTGCGCCCCTTTTAACGGCTTCTCTGGGATTGGCAAGTTGTGAAACAGGGCCGTCAGGGCCGCAAGTCGGCACGGCATTGGGGGTTATAGGCGGCGCCGTCATTGGCTCGCAATTCGGCACAGGTACGGGACGCGTCGCGGCAACCGCGGCCGGGGCTCTCATCGGGGGATGGATTGGCCATGAGCTGGGTCAGAGGCTCACGCAGCAGGATCGAGCCTATATGAACAACGCCACTTATAACGCCGCCAATACGGGATACAGCCAGAACTGGAACAATCCCACGACCGGCGCCTACGGCTCGGTCACGCCAGCCAATACTATTGTGCAGAACGGCCAAAAATGCACCACGATCAACCAAAATGTCTCGGCTGGAGGCCAGTCGCAATCAGGCGCCATTCTGGCCTGTGACATGCCCGACGGGACCATCCAACTCAGACCGCTTTAGGGGACTCCCACACGCCCATCAGCCTGATTCAGCAGGTATTTTGGACAAGACGACGTTGCCTTAACTTTTTAGTATCCTTGACGGATTAGCGTGAAATTGAACGAATTTCAGCCCTGTGAATATCATATTCGCAGCAAAAAGTGGTGTTTTGTGCCTTCATGAAGGATCCACACGAGATCTTAGGAGTTCCGCGCAGCGCAGACGATGCGCAGGTCAAGTCCGCTTATCGCCGGCTGGCGAAGCGGTATCATCCGGATATGCACCCAGGCGACACCATCACCCTAGAGAAGTTTCGCGATGTTTGCGCCGCCTATGAGGCGCTGACCGCCACGCCGAAACCCACCCAGGAGCCCCGTCATAGTCAAGCGCAAAACCGAAAGCGCAAGCGCGCTCACTTCGGCTATCGCAAACACATGGATGAGTATCAAGCCTCGCCCTTTTCCCCCGGCGAGGCGCAAACCGCAAAGAACGACAAACGCAGTACGGAAGATGTTTTTTCCGATCTGTTCAGCGGTCTGAAATCCGCCGGAAAAAAGGCTTTCACTAAATCCAAAAACGAAGGCGCCTATCGCCTCGATCTTGATTTTTCTGAAGCCGCCTTGGGAACAACCAAACGCATTAACCTGCCCACGGGAAAACAGCTTAACGTCAAAATCCCAGGCGGCATTCTGGACGGACAGCATATCCGCTTGCGCAATCAGACTTCTCAAGGATCAACCAATCAAGATCCATCGCTCATCACCATATGCATCAAGGATCACCCCTATTTTACCCGCCATGGCGCCAATGTTCATCTGGAATTGCCAGTGCGCGTTGACGAAGCGGTTTTAGGCTCCAAGATGAATATTCCGACGGTTGACGGCTCGGTTGTCTTTACCCTGCCTCCGGGCTCCAATGCTCAATCGGTATTCCGCCTCAAGGGAAAGGGAGCCAAAGTGCGCGGCAAACAATCGACAAACAAACAACCCATGCGCGGCGATCAATATATAAGTATCAAAATCGTCCTGCCGACCCCCGCAGACCAGGGATTTGCCAAATTGATCAAACGATGGCGTCCCAGTCATAATTATCAAGTGCGTAACCACTTGAACACCGAACTCGCTTCGGAATAGCTTAAAGCCAGAAGAAATGAAGCTTGGCTTCCTCACCCGGCGGCGTTGCGTTGATCGACCGCGCCGCATCCTTGGAAGCGAACAGGCGCGCAATTAGTTTAAGGGGCGACAGTAATGAATGAAGCGGGACACTTAATGGCGGGCAAAAAAGGCCTCATTCTGGGGGTTGCAAATCAGCGCTCGATTGCCTGGGGGATCGCCCAAAAATGCGCGTCAAACGGCGCCGAACTGGCTTTCACCTACCAAGGCGACGCATTGAAAAAACGCGTGCTTCCCTTAGCCGAATCTGTGGGGAGCGAGATTATACTGCCTTGCGATGTCACAGAGCCGGCCAGCATGGATGCGGTTTTCCAAACCCTGAAGGATCAATGGGGACAACTCGATTTCCTCGTCCACGCCATCGCATTCGCCGACAAGGAAGAGCTTAAAGGACGGTATGTCGATACGACCTTTGCTAACTTTCAAATGAGCATGGCCATTTCCTGCTATTCTTTTACGGCGCTCGCCCAGCGCGCTGAAAAACTGATGCCGAATGGCGGGGCCATGATCACACTCACCTATTATGGCGCTGAGCAGGTGATGCCCCATTACAATGTGATGGGCGTGGCCAAAGCCGCATTAGAAGCCAGCGTGCGTTATTTGGCTGAGGATCTCGGTAAACAAAACATTCGCGTAAACGCCATTTCGGCGGGTCCAATCAAAACACTCGCGGCGTCAGGGATTGGCGATTTTCGCTACATCCTAAAATGGAACGAGTATAACGCGCCGCTGAGACGCAATGTGACCCAGGAGGAGGTTGGCAATTCC
>JAJFIM010000041.1 GCA_021774995.1 Alphaproteobacteria bacterium
GCAGTTATGTGCCTGAGGATCAGGACTACAAATTGGAGCTTCTGGAGGAGGCCACGTTCCTGCTGTGGCCGGCATTGTCGGCGGAGCCCAGTCCTGAAAGCCTAACGCCCCGGCAGCGCCTTGACGCGGTTGACGGATTGATGCGCGCGCTCTCCTCCCTCATGTTTCACCCAGGCGATCAGGCGTTCAAACGCTCGGCGGAGCGGCTTTATGGCGTCTTGGGGGCCATTCGCAATAAGGCCGGATCGACGGCGGCGTTGAGCGATCTGGAACAACGCCTGACGGCCAATGTGAGCCAGCCGCTTGATTTTCTGCGCACGGCTTTACAGGTCGGCCCTGTGACTTTTGACGATCTGCCGCAAAGCGTGCGCGCCCGCGTGGTGTCTCAAGACGGCCGTGTGCGCATCGTCGGGCTGCCGGCGGAGGACATGACAGATTTTGAAGCCATGAAGCGTTTTGTCAGGGAAGTGACGGGGGAGTTTCCGCAAGCCACGGGCCGGCCGATCCTGGAGGCGGGCGTTGGGGAGATTGTGGTCGAATCTTTTGTCACCGCCATCGCCATTGCCTTAACGGCCATCCTTATCGTTTTGATGGTCACGGTGAGGCGTTTTTCAGATACGCTCATTATTCTTGTGCCGCTGTTAATGGCCTCTTGCATGACCATCGCCACCAGTGTTTTGATTGGGATTCCGCTAAATCAGGCCAACATTATTGTATTGCCTCTTGTGATGGGACTTGGGGTCGATAACGGCATTCACATGGTGATGCGGTTTCGCGAAGACGGCTCGATGGAGAATTTGCTGAAATCAAGCACGCCCCGCGCAATTATACTCAGTACATTGACGACTGTTGCCGCGTTCGGTGCGCTCTCTTTGTCCATTCACCAGGGTATTCGAAGTATGGGGTTGTTGTTGACAATTTCCATGGGGTACTTGCTGGTCTGCACCATATTGGTTCTGCCCGCCCTGCTCTACTGGCGGGCGGGATCGGTAGCCGGCCGCGGCAATAAGGTAAAGGCGGGCTGATCACCATGATGTGATCGCGAAGGGACTCAACCTCCCGTCATCGCAAGACCCATATCAAAAATCTGGAAGATTCCGCCTGATTTTCATAAATTTCGGAAGTGGTTTTTCTAAAGACCATTCAAAAAATATGCAGATGCGCAAAATAGTGTGATTTGCGTTTAACCACCTCACTCTGCAAAATATATACTCAATTGGGTGCATTATCTGGGGGGTGTAAATTCATGTTTATTCGCTTCATCGGGATTTTATGCGGGATCGCCGCATTCGCCGTTTTAGCGCTTGGCTTGAGCGAAAATGCACAGGCGCAAGAACCCATAATTTCGGAAGTGCGGTTCGGCCTGCTCAGTCATGACGTCGCCTTTTTTGGAGAAAGTAAGGAAGAGGGGGCCGACATCAATGCTGAAATATTGTTTCGGCGCCTTGGTAAAAAGTCAGCCGAAGAACGCAGAAAGTTGATCCCCTGGTTGTTGTCGCCGCGACCGCATATCGGCGCCAGTATTAATGCGCGGGGCGATACAAATCTCTTTTACGCCGGGCTGACATGGGATGTGGATCTGGGGCATTCATTTTTTGCCGACGCCAGTTTTGGCGGCGTGGTTCATGACGGTGAAAAATCATCTCTGCGCATCGACAAAAAGGAATTAGGGTGCCGCGCACTGTTTCGGGGCAGCGCTTCTGTGGGGCGCGATGTTACCAGCCATATCAACGTCTCGGTGATGCTTGAACACGCTTCCAATGGCGGCTTGTGCAGCCATAATGAGGGCCTGAACAATGCCGGAATCCGATTAGGGTATAAGTTTTAATTATTTACGCTGCGCCTTCAGGTTCTTGCCAAACTGGTTAACCATGCGGGTCCCTGCGCGCCTGGTCAGTTTGGGAGTGACGCGGGGGGGGCTTTCAGATCTGGAAGGCGAAAAAGCGCAACTGAGGCATTTTGAAGCGGGGCGAGGGCGCTTGCGAACAACTTAATTGCTAACTTGTTATGCATTCATTACATTGTGGCCTCAGGCTTTATTCGGCCAGAACGATAAAGGGTCACGCTTTATGAACGAGATCGGGTTTCAAACCCTCGATACCATCAGCGCGCATCGCTATTACCAAGTCTATTCCATGGTGCGCGAATGGATCTATGAGGGGCTTTATGCGCCGGGGGCGCGACTGCCATCAGAGGCGGAGCTGTGCCGGAGTTTCGGCGTGTCGCGCATCACCGCCCGCAAGGCGGTTGAATTGCTGATTCGGGAAAACCTCGTCGTCTCCATCCAGGGCAAAGGCACCTTCGTGGTGGAGGACCTGGCGGATGCGCACACTGTTGGAGATATGGACCAGCTTATCCGCAAAGTGGAGAGGCTCGGCCGTCAATCCGACATCAAAGACGCGACGGTTGAAGAAATTACGGGAAGCGACGCCACATGCAGCGATCTGGCGCTGTCCAAAGGAGCGCGCGTCCACCGGGCGTCCCGTGTGCGCTATCTTGACGGCGATCCCATCGGTTATATCGTTACGTTTGTGCCGGCCGATCTTGGCATCGCATTTAGCTTAGACGAAATCAGTTCAGACCCCGTATTGACTTTGTTGGAGCGTAAGGGGTGGAAAATCTCCGGCGCGGATCAACTCGTTGGAGCGACTTTGGCCGATACGCGCCTTGCCTCCATTCTGAAAATCAATATTGGCGCGCCCATTGTGCGCATTCGTCTGGTTGTGTTTGACGTGGCGAACCGCCCGGTCGAACGGATGATCTCGTATTACCGCGCCGACCGCTATCATCATCATACGGTCCTGGGCCGGAAACTTTCTTGAAATGGCTGAATTCCCGACGGAGATAGTGCGAGATGCTGATCAATAATTGGTATGTGGCCGCCTGCGCGCACGAGGTGCAACAGGGCAAGCCTCTGGGCGTTAAAATGCTGGGCATGGATTTCGTGCTGTTTCGCGATGCGCAAGGCTCGGCAGTCTGCCTCAGCGGCGTGTGCTGCCATAGGGGCGGCGTCTTGTCCGATGGATTGATCAATGACGGCTGCGTTGCCTGTCCCTATCATGGATGGGAGTTTGCGGGGGACGGCGCCTGCGTCAAAATTCCGGCTTTGGGCGAAGGCGCAAAAATTCCTAAAAGGGGCCGCGTGGATTCTTATCCGGTGCAAGAGAAATATGGCTGGGTGTGGACGTTTTTGGGTGATCTGCCCGAAGAGAAACGCCCGGCGATCCCCGATCTTTTTCCTGAGTATGACGACACGCAAAACTGGCGCCGCATGCCCTTTCAGTTTGAAGCCAAGTGCAATTGGATGCGCATGGAGGAAAATTCCCTTGATACGGCGCACACGAACTTTGTGCACCGGGCGTTCGGCGCGCGGCACGCGCCCGCGCTGGAAGCCAGCCTCATCGAAGAAACGGAATGGGGCGCGCGGGTGGCCCGCACAAAACCCGCCCCCAAAACCGAACAGAAAAGCGGCGACATGGCGCACTTGCTGCAAAAGGGCCGCAAAAACACCAGCGTCAATCTGGAGTTCAGCGTGATCGGCGTGTGCCACCGGATTAACCCCACCTTCCGGCCCGGCATGAGCCTCATCACCTTTACCGCCAGAACGCCCATCGACGCGTATCGCACACGGGCGATCGGCTGGCAGGCGCGCAATTATCTCATGGCGCCCGAGCATGACGCCGAACGCATGGCGCTCATCGACGAGGCCGTGCGGGAGGATTTAAGCGTTGTTGAAAAAGTTCAACCCCCCCTGACGCCCAAATCCCTGTCCCATGAGTTTCTCACCGAAACGGACGGCATGGAAGTCGCCTTCCGCAAAGCGGTGTGGCGCGCGGCGTCCCAAGGCTGGGAGATCGATCGGCAAGCATTTGAGCAGGAGCGCCTCACCCGCGTATTGGTGATTCCCTCTCCAGCGCGGCGCGCCGACCCCAAAAACTGGATTCACAAATCCGTGCCGCTCATCGCGCCGCATGTTGATGCGGCCTCACGCTCCGCGGCGGAATAGGGATTTCAGCCGCACCCCCTTTGTCATTCCCGTGATTTCCCCTTTTGTCATCCCGCGACTTGATCGCGGGACCCATCTTTAATTTTCAGCATACGTATGGATAAATGGACTCCGCGATCAAGCCGCAGCGTGACAAATGTGTAGAGAGCTTCAACCCGGCTTAAAGGCGCCGTGGACGAACCAGGCGCCGGGGCCGGCTTCTCGCTTGACGTGTTCGGTGAAGCCTGCGCCTTCCGGGTAGCCCTGTTCGATCATAATTTTTTCCATATCGGAATCGGCCCAGCCCATCCAGAACGGCTCGCCGTTGTACTTGACCTGCCAGTCGTTCAGCACTTGATCGGTGAGCCCGATAAAACCTTTTTGAAACGCCACATCAAGGTGCAGGATGACCCCGCCGGGTTTCACCACGCGCCAGCTTTCCGCGACCATTTTGGGCAGGATCTCATGGGTGGTTTCATGGCCGACAATATGGGAGACCACCAGATCAAAACTCTCGTCGTCATAGGTCAGCGCCTCGGCGCTCATCTGTTTGAAATGCACCGGTACGCATAAGCTCTCCGCCCGCGCATGGGCAAAGCGCAACAGGCCCGGCGCGCACTCAATGGCGTGAATCTCAATGCCGGGAAAGTGCTTCCAATAGGGCGTTGTGTTTCCGCCCCAGCCGCAACCGATGTCCAGCATTTTCGTCGGTGTAAAATCGGGGAATTTGCCGCGCATATAATCGATCAGAAAACCCGCGCCGGAATAACCGCCCAGATTGTCGTGCCCCTTGCCCTTGGCGTAGATCCACCCGCCGCCTAATTGATAGGCGCCCGCCGTGATGTCGCCTTGCCCCCTGTCAAAGGCAAAACCGCCCGGCTGACGATGAATTTCGGTCTCAGCGATGTTGGCGGGAATATCCAAAGCGGGGTCAAGTTCAAGAGAGCCCACCTTGGCGGCGCTGGAAGAATGCGTCTCAGCGGCGTTTTGCAAACGGGGCAGTTCGTGGGCCAGAATATCTTCCACGCATTCCCACATGAGGGTTTGAGAGTCATATGTCATGGCCGACCACAGTTTGAACAGTCCTTGCTCGGTCAGTTTGGTTTTGAGGACTTCCCGATCCGCCGCGTTGTTTTTGTCCAGAGGCCGGCCGAGATCCGCCTCCAGTTTTGGCGCGATTTTTTGATCCACAAGCGCGCGCATGCCCGCCGCCATGTCAAGATTGATGACTCTTTTTAGAGCGACAATGATTTCGCGCCGCGCCGCGTCATCGTGATTGGGACGGATTTCCATTTTCATGTCTTGCGCGTTAAGTGCGGTCATGAGCGGTCTCCTTGTGCGTGAATCCCAGATTGCCTGGGTTCAGGCGGTGATCCGGGTCGGTGAGGTGTTTTAATTCACTCATAAGACGCCATGTTTCGGGCTCAAGGGCGCCGCGCAAGCGATAGAATTTTGCCAGTTGCACATGCACCGCGCCGAGAGAGAAAAAGAGATCCCGCAATTCGGCGCGCAGGCGCTGGGCGAATTTCCGGTTTTCAGAATTGGCTTGAATTTTTTTAAACTTCCGGGCTTCATCGCCGGGCAGATGCGCCAAATGCAGCGGACTCACTTCGTCAACCCAATAAAAGCTTGGCTCGCACATGAAGTGTCCTCCATGGGCGGAGGTCATATAGGATTCCCACATGCCGTGCGCTTTCATCTCATCGCGGTGTCCTTCAAAAAATTTTTGCACCGCTTTTGCGACCTCAACCGCTTGGCTTAATGGGAAGAGACCATGGGTGGGCACCCAGCGTTGACCGTCTTTGCCTAAAAATCCGCGTACGGAATACCCCTTGGCTTCCATCGCCCGGGGCAGAATGTTGGCAATCTCGCGCCCCCGCTGCAGACAGATCGCACGGGCCAGATCAAGATGTTGCTCGGCGATCTGCTCGTTCACGCCATTGGCTGAGAGGTGCAGCGACCATTTGACCCCGTGCATGAAATTGGTCCCTGCGCTTGCCATTTTAAGGCCCGCTTTCACTCCCGACATCAAATTAGGACCGGACGCGGTGACGTCCCCTAAGGTTTTTACGGCTTCCTTGAAACCGACCTTGGCGGCGTTCTGGCTTTTAAAAGGATCGAGCCCCACCCGGCGCGACAGAAAATCAAAAGGTCCAAGCGCGACCAGAATTTCAGCCATATCCTCATAGGTTTCAAAGGCAAAGGAGCCATGTGCGCGAAAATCGGGCATGGTGTCGATGGTGAGCGACGCTGCTGTTTTGAGGCCAAACGCGCCGCCATCGCCGAGGAAGAGCCCCGTCACGTCGGGTCCGAATT
>JAJFIM010000401.1 GCA_021774995.1 Alphaproteobacteria bacterium
ATGCGTATCATATGCGCAAGCGCGCGCGAGAAATACGGGTCAAACGTTTCCAGCACGCATACGAATAGCGTCTGCTTATTCCTGTGATTTGAATGCAGTCAACCTAAAGACTTATCTCAAAAATGATCCTTGAGCCGGCGTGTTTCCGCGAACACGTCCACGAGCGGCGCGCCTGTCAGGCCAATGGTTGCCTGCAGGTCGGCGCTGGCGGGGCGCAGGAAGGGGTTGGTGGCTTTTTCCTCGCCGATGGTTGTCGGCACGGTCGGTATGTTTTGGCTGCGCAATTTGTCTATTTCTTTCGCGCGCTCAATCAGGGCCTCGTTGTGAGGCTCTACGGAGAGGGCGAATTTTGCATTGGCGGCTGTATATTCATGGGCGCAATAGACCGTGGTGTCATCGGGCAGCGCCATGAGTTTTTGCAAGGAACCCCACATTTGGTCGGGGGTGCCTTCAAACATGCGCCCGCACCCCAATGTGAACAATGCGTCGCCGACAAAGGCCACGCCATCATCTGAAAACCAATAGGCGATGTGCCCGATTGTGTGGCCGGACACATCCAGGATTTGAGCTTTATGGCCGCCAAATTCATATGCGTCGCCCTCAGTGACCTTGATGTCAATTCCGGGAATGCGCGCGGCGTCCTTTGCTGACCCGACGATTGTGCAGCCGGTTTTTTCTTTGAGCTCCAGATTGCCCCCCGCATGATCGGCATGATGATGCGTGTTGAGAATATGGGTCAGCGACCACCCGGTTTTTTCCAGCGCCTTTTCGATGGCGGGAATGTCAGGCGTGTCGATAACGCCTGTCACGCCGGCGTTAGCGTCGTGAATGAGATAGCAGTAATTGTCTGAAAGGGCGGGAAACATATATACGTCAAGTTTGGACATGGGAGCGTTGTTCCGGTTAACTCATATTGGCCATGGGCCGTTATCAAATGTTAGGATCCGCCAGTCTAGCATCAAGGCGCGGGCAAGGCGAACCGATAAACGCGGGTTTTAATAAAGGAATGGCGATATATGCGCGTTGACGTCATTGATTTGAGAGATTTTTACGGCCAGCCTTTGGGCGCTGTGGTGCGGCGCATGGTGCGCCGCCAGGTGCTGAGCCTTTGGCCGGACGTTGCCGGGTGCGATGTTTTGGGTCTGGGTTACGCCTCGCCCTATTTAGGGGTTTTTCGATCCAAAGCGCGGCGGGTGCTTAATCTCATGCCGGCGCGCCAGGGTGTGATCCGCTGGCCGGTGGACGCGCGCTCCCTCACCGGATTGGTGGAGGAGACGGCGCTCCCCCTTCCCGACGCGTCGCTTGACCGCATTCTTCTTGTGCATTGTCTGGAGAACAGCGAAGCGGTGCGGCCCATGCTGCGCGAAGTGTGGCGCGTGCTCAGCCCCAGCGGCAGATTGCTGATTGTGACGCCCAACCGCCGGGGGCCTTGGGCGCGCGCCGACCGGACGCCCTTTGGCCATGGCCGCCCCTTTTCGCGCTCGCAATTAACCCAATTGATGCGGGATGCGCAGTTCACGCCGACGCAGTGGGCCCGCGCCCTTTATATGCCGCCCTTCGGCTTTGGTTTTTTGATGCGCTCCGCCCGCGCATGGGAAAAAATTGGTCATCGCATCTGGCCGCGTTTTTCCGGATTGCTGATGTTGGAAGCTTCCAAGCAGATTTACGCGCTGACGCCGGAGCGGCCTCGTTTCAGGGTTTTGAGACCCGTTCCCGCTGCCCGCTCCGCGCCGAATATCGCCGGGCGTCAGAGAGTGTCTCATCTCGAGAGCAGCAAGATCGCTTCTTCCGCCAAAAGATTGGCGAACAATACAGGGCGGCCGAAAGAATAGATTCTTCCCTTTCGTGATTGCGCATAGGCTTTCTCAATGCGCACATTGATCACGTCGCAAAGATTTAAAAAGTCGCTGACCGTGCAAAAATGAATGTTCGGCGTTACGTACCAGGGTAGGTTCAGCGCGCTGGTCATAGGCATATGCCCGCCAATGCCCAAAGACAGGCGCACGCGCCAATAGCCAAAATTGGGGAATGACACGATGACGCGCCGTCCCACCCGCAGCAATTCTTGCAAAACATGTTTGGGATTTCTGGTTGCCTGAATGGTCTGACTCAAAATGACGTAGTCAAAACCCGCGTCCGGATAGGTTTTGAGATCAATATCCGCGTCTCCTTGTATGACCGACAGGCCGCGCGCCACGCAGGCGTTAACGCCGCTTTGGCTGATTTCCATGCCCCGGCCGTCGACCTGTCTTTCCTGGGACAGCATTTCCAACAGGTCCCCGTTCCCGCAGCCGACATCGAGCACGCGCGATCCCGGCGCCACCATATTGGCGATCAGGAGAAGGTCAGAGCGCTGAATTTCGGGCGTGATTTGTGCGTGCGTCATGAGTTCAGGCCGCGCGCTTGGGCGGCGGAATTAATAAACCCGCGCAATGTGGAAAACATTTCAGGCTCATCAAGAAGAAAAGCGTCGTGGCCTTTGTCGGAGTTGATTTCGACAAAGCTGACATTCGCGGCCGCCGCGTTCAAGGCGTGGACGATGTGCCGGGCCTCTGACGTGGGGAACAGCCAGTCGCTGGTGAAAGAGACGATGCAAAACCGTGTTTTTGTGTTCTTGAACGCACTGGAAAGCGCGCCGCCGCAATCGGCTTCCAGATCGAAATAATCCATCGCGCGCGTGATGTAGAGATAGGAATTGGCGTCAAACCGATCAACGAACGTAAAACCCTGGTGGCGCAGATAGCTTTCGATCTGGAAGTCCGCTTCAAAACCATAAGTGATCTGATCGCGGTCTTGCAGATTGCGGCCGAATTTAACTTGCAAGGCTTTTTCCGAAAGATAGGTGATGTGCGCCGCCATCCGCGCAACGGCGAGGCCTTTATTCGGCCGGGCGTTCACCCGTTGATAATTTCCGCCATGCCAGTCGCGGTCCGCCATGATCGCTTGGCGGCCCACTTCATTGAAGGCGATGTTTTGCGATGAATGGCGCGCGGCCGTGGCGATGGGAATCGCGGAGAAAATGCGGTCCGGATAACTCACCGCCCATTGCAGCGCCTGCATACCGCCCATGGAGCCGCCAATAACGCAGAACAGATCGTCGATTTCCAAGCGGTCAATCAGATTGGCCTGAGCCTTCACCATGTCGCGAATGGTGATGACCGGAAAGTTCAAGCCATAGGGCAGCCCGGTCTCGGGGTGTATGGATTCCGGGCCCGTCGTGCCCATGCAGCCGCCGATCACGTTGGAGCAGATGACGAAAAACCGGTTGGTGTCGATAGGGCGGCCAGGCCCGACCATGGTCGTCCACCAGCCGTTTTTTCCTGTGATGGGGTGCGCGTTGGCGACGTGCTGATCGCCGGTGAGGGCGTGGCACACTAAAACGGCGTTGGATTTGGCCTCGTTCAGCGCGCCATAGGTCTGATAGGCAATCTGATAGGGGGCAAGGGTTGCGCCGCTGCCGAGTTTTAAGGGTTGGTCGTGGTCGAAAACGGCGCTGGCTGCGCGCGACTCTAATTCCGGCTCCAGCAACGATTCGCCGGGACTTTCCGCGCTTCGCCCCGGCGTTTCCCCATTGGCGTCAACCATAATTTTTTCCCCTTTGGGTCTTCCCGGCGCCGTGTGCGGGACGATTATGCGTCTCTTTGGGCGCTTTTGCTAGTTTGCTTAAGGGGCAAGAGTCAACGTTTTCTTTGATTTTGTGGGAGGGCGCCCTTATGAATAGCCGCTTGTTCTTGCTTAAACTGGCTGCATCCGGTCCTTCGCGTGAGGGGGAGGGGTTGCGGCGCCGGGAAAAGATCATGAGCGCAGACGAAAGATCGCTTGGCGATTTACGCGATCTGATAGATGAGATTGACGACCAGTGCCATGATCTTCTCATGGAGCGCGCAAATGTGGTGCGTCAAATTGCACTGGCAAAATCGCGTGAGGGGATTGCGGGCGCCGCGGCGCCTGTGTTGGCTATGCGCCCTGGCCGCGAGGCGCAGGTTCTGCGGCGCCTGGCGGCGCGCCATAGCGGGGCTTTGCCCGTGGCTGTGTTGGCGCGTATGTGGCGCGAATTAATTTCTGCAAAGACTAAGCTGCAAGGACCGCTGAGCGTGAGCGTTTATGGAGAGGGGGACGCTCTCAAATTTTGGGATTTGGCGCGGTTCCAATATGGCGCGGTCACGCCGATGGAATTGGCGCCCAGTGCGCAAGACGTCTTGAGCGCCGTGGGTTCAGAGCCGGGCCGCATCGGCGTGCTGCCTGCGCCGGGGACGTCTGGGGGCGGCGCGCGGTGGTGGCCGGCTTTGTGCGCCAAGAATACGGATTTAAAAATAATTGCGGGACTGCCCTTTCTTTCGGAAGCCGGCGGAGGCGGCCTCATTCCGCGCGCGTTGACCGTGGCGCGCCTGGCGCCTGAACCTTCGGGAGAGGACGGAACGCTTCTGGCCGTCACGCATGAAGGGAACTGCACCGCGCCGGATATGGAGAAGCTCTTGGCGAAGGCGGGTTTGCAGGATGTGGCGGCGGTGGATGTTGAGGGGCAGACCCATCTGATCT
>JAJFIM010000402.1 GCA_021774995.1 Alphaproteobacteria bacterium
CCGTCTAATCCGCCAATTTTATCTTTATAAATATCTTCTGTCGTGTACCCCATCTCGACGATGCAGATATGCTGTGTTTTGCGAAACAAATGGCGGAAGCACTCCATGCCGGCTTCATAGCCCTTTTGCACCATCACCCATTGCACGGTGGCGAAGGTGGATGTGATGTCAAATGTTGTTTCTGTTTCAGATATGAATTTAAGCGCATCTTCTTTTATGTAATCGACGGGTTGACCTTTGATTTCGGCTAACCTGGTCGCCCAATCAATAAAATGTTTAGTGACGTCAACTCCTGTGGCATGGAATCCTTGACTGGTCATGGCGTCGCAAAAAAAACCTGAACAACACCCTAAATCCAGATAGCTATAATGCTGGGGATGCGAATCCATATCCGGCGCATTCGGAGTATAGGATTTGATGGCTGCTTCCAGAATTTGAAATCGAGATTGAGAATCGCCACGGACGAGTTCCCACTCATCCATCGGAATATCATAAAAGGGCTGATACGTTTTTAACTCATCAGGAAATGGGTTGCCGGCTTTCATATCTTCCAGCAAATCTTTGATATCCGTATCACGCTTCATTTTTAGACAGTCCTCACAAAGATGAATAGGGAAACGGTAGTCACCGCTATAGGTGACGCGCGTTGCAGTTTTTTCGCAGGACGAACATGATGTCTCAAGTTGCTCATGGCGCACTGACGATGGTTCTTGTCTTGCGAATTTTTTCAAGCCTTTCAATTGCGCTTGTGAAGGAGACCCCACAAGCACTGTAACGCCGTGTTTGCTGGCTTGAATCCAGCCGTCGACAATGCCAGAATCATAATATTGAGCTTCATCAAAAACTGCGCAACTGTCCCGCGGCATTTCGAGTAACAGATTTGCGGCTTTCTTCGTCCCCGCTGTATGGTCAATGCGAAGGCCCAGGCCTTTTGTGCGGCAGCCCATAAACCCTCCTGGTTTTACATGGGGGCGGCGCGCCAAGTCTGGGTTGTCTCCATTCAAAAACAGAGCGACCTTTATGCCTGACGCCTTCTTCTCATTGGCCTTAGTAATCAGACGGGTGGTTTTGCCGGAGCCCGGTAAGCCGCTAAAAATCACAATCATGGCTTTACCCCTGAACCGGTCCTCTGCGAGAGTAGTTTTAGTGGGGGGGCGGCGCAGCGTCAACGTTAGTTTTCATAATTTGCCGTTTCCAAATCGAAGGCGGCGGCCATTAACGCGCGGGTGTAATCCGTTTTGGGATGGTCAAAAATATTGTTTGCGCTGCCCTGTTCCACCACTTTTCCAGCCTTCATGACCAGAACGTAATTGGCCATGGCGCGCACAACCTTCAAATCGTGGCTGATGAACAAATAGGCTAAGTGATGGCGTTGTTGGAGGCCGCGCAACAGATCGACAATCTGAGCTTGCACGGACATATCGAGGGCGCTTGTGGGCTCATCAAGCATGATGAATTTTGGCTTGAGGATGAGCGCGCGGGCGATGGCGATGCGCTGGCGCTGACCGCCGGAAAATTCATGGGGATAGCGATCTTGCATGTCAGAGATAAGGCCGACCTCTTCCAGCACGGCGCCGATGAGGCGGCGGCGCTCCGGCCCTGTTGGCGCTTTGCCGTAAAGGCCAAGCCCCTCCATCACAATGTCTCCCACGGGCAGGCGCGGGCTGAGCGACCCGAAGGGATCTTGAAAAACAATTTGCATTTCCCGCCGCAAGGGCCGCATGTCTTTTGTTTTGAAGTTTTCGATATCCTGGTTGTCAAAGGCAATATGGCCTCTGGATGAAATCAAGCGCAGCAGAGCCAGACCCAATGTGGTTTTGCCGGACCCGGACTCGCCGACAATCCCTATTGTTTCTCCGGCGCGTAAGTCAAAACTGACATCGTCCACCGCTTTGACATGGTCAACCGTCCGGCGCAAAACGCCCTTTTTAATGGGGAACCAAACGCGCATATGACTGGTTGACATAACCACCGGCGCTTGTGGGTCGCCGGGCGGCGGTTCGCCCTTGGGTTCGGCGGCAATGAGATGTTGCGTATAGGCGTGTTTGGGGGCTTGGAAAACTTCCTCCGTGTCCCCCCTCTCGACAATCCGGCCTTGCGTCATCACGCACACCCGGTCAGCCATTTTGCGCACCACGGCAAGATCATGGGTGATAAGGAGAACGGCCATGCCCAGTTCAGCTTGCAGGTCTTTAAGGAGATTGAGTATTTGCGCTTGCACCGTGACGTCAAGCGCCGTGGTGGGCTCGTCCGCGATCAAAAGATCAGGCTTGTTGGCGAGCGCTATGGCGATCATCACCCGCTGGCGTTGACCGCCTGACAATTGATGCGGGTACGCACCAAGGCGCTTTTCCGGTTCATCCAACCCGACTTTTTCCAGTAATTCCACTGTGCGCTTCCGCGCGTCAAGTGTTCCCATGCCCTGATGTATTTGCAGAATCTCGCTTACCTGCCGCTCAATCGCGTGCAAGGGGTTGAGCGAGTTCATCGGCTCCTGGAACACCATGGAGATCTTCTTTCCCCGAATGCCCCGCATGATCTGTTCGGGCGCCGCGATGAGGTCCTGGTCCTGAAAGGTGATGCGTCCCGAGGGGTGGTGCGCTTGCGGGGCGGGGAGAAGCCGCATGATCGACAGGGCGCTGACTGATTTTCCCGAACCCGATTCCCCGACAAGGCTCAGCGTCTCGCCTTTGTTGATATAAAACGATACGCCCCGCACGGCTTTGGTTACTTTGCCGTCAACGGTAAAGCTCACGCTTAAGTCTTGCACATCGAGGAGTGGTTCATGCATGGCGTGCTAATTCTTTCTCGGATCGAAGGCGTCGCGCACCGCTTCGCCGACAAACACCAGAAGGCTCAGCATCACGGCGATGGTCATAAACGCGGTTATGCCCAGCCAGGGCGCTTGCAGATTGTCTTTGCCCTGTTTCAGTAACTCGCCCAGCGACGGCGAACCC
>JAJFIM010000403.1 GCA_021774995.1 Alphaproteobacteria bacterium
ATAAATTGCCTATGCTGACAGGCTATGGGAGAAGCAACAGTGTCACGAGACAAAACCATAGACATTGAATCTTTGCTGCACAAAGACGAAGTGCACCGCAGAGTCTATACGGACCCGGCCATATTCGACTTGGAAATGGACCGCCTTTGGCATCGCACATGGATCTATGTAGGCCATGAAAGCCAGGTCAAAAACCCCGGCGACTATTTCACCACCACAATCGGGCGCCAGCCGGTCATTCTGGTTCGGCACAAAGACGGTGAAATTCATGTATTGTATAATCGCTGCGCCCACAAAGGCGCGCAATTGGTGGGAGACAATGCGGGCTGCGTCAAAGCCTTTCGCTGCTGCTATCACGGGTGGCGGTTTGACACCGATGGCGCGCTGCTCACCATTCCGCTTGAAGGCGGTTATGACAACACCAACTTTTGCCGGGACAATCCGGATATCAATGTCAAAAAAGTCCCGCGCTACGACAGCTATCGCGGCTTTGTGTTCGCAAGTCTCAGCGTTGAAGGGCCTGATCTCAAGACCTGGCTCGGCGGCGTCGCCTCATCCATCGACAATATGGTCGACCGCGCGCCCGACGGCGAACTGGAAATCACCGGCGGAGTGTTGCGCTACACGCATGATTCCAACTGGAAGTTTTTTGTCGAAAACCTCAATGACCTGATGCACGCCATCGTGACGCATCAATCGTCAAGCCAAACGGCACGCATCGTCGCCAAACGCCTGATGGACGACAAAGACGCCGTGCCCTGGGCGGTTGAGATTTTCAGCCCGTTCACCAACAGATATTCCTTTTTCGAAGAGATGGGGCTGCACGCCTTTGACTATGGCCACTCCTATTCAGGGGGCAAGGTCTCGATACATTCCGCCTATTCAGATATCCCCGGCTATGTCGACGCTCTGGAAGCGGCGTATGGCAAGGAAAAGACCCTGGATATTTTTTCTGAAAATCGCCACAACACGATTTTTTACCCGAGCGCAACCATCAAAGGTCCCATACAGACCATGCGCGTGGTCAAACCGATCAGCGTTGATAAAACCGTGATCGAATCCTGGACCTTCCGCCTCAAAGGCGCCCCGGAAGCCATGACCCAGCGCTCCATCCTTTATTGCACACTGATCAATTCATCCGCCAATCTGGTGGGACCGGATGATTACGAATCCTATCACCGTCTGCAACACGGTCTTGCATCGCAAGCCAATGACTGGGTCAGTATGCACCGTCATCTGGGCAAAGAAACCGTCGATGAGTCCGGCGCGATTGAAGCCGAAGGCACAAACGACATCGTGTTCCGTAACCAGTTCAAGGCCTGGAAACAATATTTGACGGCGGAGGATGCTTAAAACTCATGACCAATACTGCACCTCTCAATCAGACGCTTGCCCCACCGGATCTTAAAACTGCGGAACGGTTTCTCTATATGGAAGCCCGCCTGCTGGACGAAAAAAAGTGGAAAGAGTGGGACGGGCTTTTCACGCAAGACGGGACCTATTGGATGCCCGCTTCTCATCATCAGTCGGACCCCCTCAATCACGTCTCTCTCATTTATGAAGACAAACTACTCCGGGCTGTCCGGATTGAGCGGTTCGACAATGAAAACGCGCACTCATTGCAACCCGTGCCGCGCAGCGTTCACCTCGTCTCGAATGTTATGATCGACACATTTGACGTCAACAGCGGCGCCTGCCGGGTAAACTCCCGCTTCGTGGTTTTTGAATACCGCCGCGACGAGCAACGCATTTATGGCGGCGCGTATATTCACGACCTCATCTTCGATGGAACGGATTTTAAAATAAAACAAAAACGCGTTAATCTGGTGAATTGCGAAAGCGCACTCGATAACATCAACGTTTATCTATAAAAAAAGCGCCAACAGGGAGGCAAATATGCCATCAACTCAAAACACATTGTCCCATATGGTCAGCGCCATCGCGAACGGAGACATTCGCGTGGTCGATCTCAGCCAGACGCTCGGGCCAGATACGCCTGTGATCAGCCTGCCGCCGGAAGTCGGCAAGAACTCGCCTCCCTTGAGCATTGAACGCATTTCCGCGTTTGATGACGATGGCCCCGCCTGGTATTGGAATGTGCTGACCTTAGGCGAACACACCGGCACGCATTTCGATGCGCCCAATCACTGGATCAGCGGCAAGGATTACGCCGACGGCGGCACGGACACCATTCCCGCCGAACGGTTCATCGGTCCGGCCTGCGTGATTGACTGCTCAGCAGAGACCGCCGCCGATCCTGATTTT
Source organism: Alphaproteobacteria bacterium (assembly GCA_021774995.1). Classification (GTDB taxonomy): domain Bacteria; phylum Pseudomonadota; class Alphaproteobacteria; order SMXP01; family SMXP01; genus JAJFIM01. The sequence continues at coordinate 2,266 of JAJFIM010000403.1, forward strand.
CTTCTGACTACGAACCATGTCCAGGAATGGGAAAAAGAGCACGGGGAAATTCCGGCGGGCGCCTGGGTGCTGATGCGCACTGACTGGTCAAAACGCAGTGATCCGCAGGAATTCCTCAACACTGACGAGAACGGCCCTCACTCACCGGGCCCGCGCCTTGATGCGGTTGAATATCTGGCGCATGAGCGGGGCGTTCTGGGGTTTGGCGTCGAGACAGTCGGCACCGATGCGGGGCAGGCGGGCATGTTCGAGCCGCCCTTCCCGTGCCACGCCACCATGCACGGCGCCAATAAATTCGGGCTCGCCAGCCTCACGAAT
>JAJFIM010000404.1 GCA_021774995.1 Alphaproteobacteria bacterium
AAACGCTCTTATGAAACGACTTTGAGCGAAGGCGTGCGTTTTGAGCGCAGGCTTTTCCACTCATCCTTCGCCCTGGATGACCAGAAGGAGGGTATGGAGGCGTTTCTGGAGAAGCGGAAACCGCAGTTCAAGAACCGTTGATCCAATTTGAGTTGACTTATGAGTTGTTGACGGGGCGTTGCAGCATTTGTATAACACCCGGCCCGAGATGCAGTGCGGCCTTGAAAGAGGTTGTCTGTCTCACGCAGCCATAAACCATTTTTTTTGAAATTTAGCACTAACAAGTAAGACACCGAATTCATGGCAAATACACGCTCCGCTAAAAAAGCTATTCGTAAAATCGAACGGCGTACAATTGCCAACCGCAATCGACGCTCCCGGGTGCGCAGCTTCGTTCGGGAGGTTGAGGAAGCGATCGACAGCGGCGATGCTGAAGCGGCAAACGCCGCATTGAAGTCAGCTCAACCTGAGATCATTCGCGCATCTCAAAAAGGCATTTTTCATCGCAATGCCGCCTCGCGAAAAGTTTCGCGTCTCGCTAAACGGATCAATGCGCTCAGCGCTTAAAAAATATTATTACTGAAAACCACCCAGTGGGTCTTTCGGTTTAAAATCATTAAAATAATCACAACATATTGATGGCCCGGTCTCTGTAAATGCCGGATCACGCCGAGAGCGCTATGCGCGCCGCCTCTGAAACGCCATATCTGTCTATAGATGCCGCACCGTAAAATTTACTTCAATGGATCGTTCGAATGTAGTTTTTTCAATATATCTTTGTACGGAATAATGATTTCTTATAAAATCACAACAAATACAAAGGCTAGTGTCGTCGGGCGTTATTATGCTGTAAAAAAACCACCCCGGGAAAAGGAAAGCCGCAAAAAGGCAAGTGAAATTTTTTAAAAAATTTGCGGTGATCCAGCTCCCTTCCCCTTGCATGATCCTAAGCGATAGAGCTATCTTGAACTTGGTTAAGACGTGCTGTTCCGAGCAATAACTCGATATTAATTTTGCTGGCGATACATGTTTTTTCTTTCAGTAGTATTCTCCGTCTATAATTAGACACCAGTTCATTTCTGATTAGAGTCATCCGGATGTGTTTACCGGTGTATTTTTTCAGTCGATTTCTTTTTTGTGAATCGACAAGGCTTTTGTTTGGGTTTTTGGCGAAGGTGACAAGAGTGACGCACTCACAATCTGGTGATGATCCCCATTCCAATGCGATGCAAGGCGCTTACGCCGGGGACGTCTTGCCGCGAGAAGCCTGGGATAGGCTGAGCGGCGATCCGGCTGCTGTTCTGGTGGATGTGCGCACGCGCGCCGAATGGGCGTTCGTTGGGGCGCCTGATTTAACAAACTTGTCCAAACAACCAATGTTTATTGAGTGGCAGAGCTTGCCGGCCATGGAGGTCAACACGGCTTTTGTCGAAGAATTCACGGCGTCCATGGCGACGCTTGGCGCGGATGCGAACGCGCCTGTGTTTTTTCTTTGCCGCTCCGGGGCGCGCTCGCAAAGCGCGGCGCGCGCGTGCGCCGCTGCGGGGTTTGCGGCGTGTTTCAACATTGCGGGCGGGTTTGAGGGAGATCTTGATTCCCAAGGTCACCGCGGCGCCGTATCTGGGTGGAAATATGAGGGCCTTAGCTGGAGGCAGAAGTGATTTTTTAAAACCCAGGCAATGAATTTTGAGAGTGGGTTTTTGAGTGCGCCAGTCAACGACAAAACAGGACTATTCAAAAAAAATTGGCTGTGAGCGGTGGTTCGAAAAATAGGGCGAGGCAAGACCCTAATGAATCAAGAAAAAGGGTCGGTAAAGGCCTTTGATGAATGGGCGGCGGTGAAGGGTTATCGCCTCAAGGGAAGTGGATAAGTTTGATGCGGCAAGGACTAAAAGAACAGGGGCATGAGCAGGCCGGGCCTCATTTGTTGCCCCCGACAGACGGTGAAGAGAGCGCAGCGGCTGAAAACTGGGAGCGCGTGCGCGTGCGGTTAAAATCAGCGCTGGGCGCGGGCGCATTTGCTTCTTGGTTCGGGTCTTTGTCTTTGTCGGGCGTCGAGGATCAATGCGTCACTTTGAATGTTCCGTCGAAATTTATTCGCGACTGGATTACCGCGCATTATGAAGACCGCTTACGCGGGTTCTGGCGGGATGAGGATGCGTCCATCAACTCCATTCGGCTCGTCCTCAGGTCGCAGAACGCCAATGTGCATCCGTTTTCCAATTCGGACGCCCAAGCGCCGCGCCATGTGTCGGCGCGCACAATGAATGCGGAGGAGGCCGAACTTAACCAGGTTTCCCGGAGCGCGTTGGCGGCGCCCTCTGGGAGGCCGGGTTCCGTGAGGACGGCTTCAGGCGATGGCGTGGTGGCGCATCTCCCCGCGGCGGGGTTAGGCACGCCGCTTGATCCTCGGTACACTTTTGATGGTTTTGTGGTCGGCAAGTCCAATGAACTGGCCTATGAAGCCGCGCGCCGCGTGGCGGAACAGGGGCCGGTTGCGTTCAACCCGCTCTACCTTTACGCACCCGTAGGCTTGGGCAAGACTCATCTTCTCCATGCGATTGCCTGGGAGATCCGGCGGAAAGATCCTACCCAGACCCTGCTTTACCTTTCGGCCGAGCGGTTCATGTATCATTTTGTGCGCGCCGTGAAGGCGAAGGACACGCTCTCCTTCAAGGATCAGTTGCGCGCCGTTGATGTGTTGCTGCTGGATGACGTTCAATTCATCGCGCATAAAGGGTCAACCCAGGAAGAATTTTTCCATACTTTCAATGCGCTTTTGGAAGAAAACAGACAAGTGGTGATCTCCTCCAATCAGCCCCCGGCGGATCTTGACGGCGTGGGCGAGCGCATCCGTTCGCGTTTGGGTCAGGGCTTGTCGGTGGATATCAAACCAACGGACTATGCGCTGCGCGTAGAGATTTTGGCGAAAAAAGTTGGGCAGATGCGCCGCAACCGCGAATCCGGCGCCATTCCAACGCCGGTCATTGAGTTTCTGGCGCGCAGCATCGATTCCAATGTGCGGGTGCTGGAGGGGGCTCTCAACAGGCTGGCGGCTTACGCCGATTATGCGGACCGGCCCATCTCTCTTGATGCGGCTAAGGATATTTTGACCGATTTGTTGCGCTCCAGCACGCGAAAAATCACCATTGCCGATATTCAGCGCGGCGTTGTTGACTATTACGCGATCACGCAAAAAGATCTGGTTTCGGCCCGGCGCGCCCGGGAAGTTGTGCGGCCCCGGCATGTGGCGATGTATCTGTGTAAACAGCTCACCACGCGCTCATTTCTGGAAATTGGCCGGAAATTTGGCGGACGGGATCATTCGACAGTCTATCATGCGGTGAAGCGGGTGACGGACCTGATGATAAGCGATGAGGCGGTGGCCCATGACGTTGGGCGGCTCACTCGGCGCCTTCAGGGGTAAGGACCCCGTTTTTCCGTGCGTTTTGATGCGCGTTTGGATGTGAATGGGAGGCTTCGACCTCTTGAAGCGCCGGGCGTCCGACCGCCCCTGCCGCCCCATCGGTTTTCGTGCCCGCCCCCGTGTAAAAAAGGGGCGCTTTCGTGCGTTCTTCCTGTTATAATTCGCCTGTGGATTCGCTGACCTGAGGCGCGTATTTATGTTGCGCGCAAAGGGGCGTTATTTCCATGTTCCTGGGGTCTTCCCTTTACATTGATGAGTTGACGATATCAGACCATGAAAGCAACGATTGAACGCGCTGCCTTTTTCAAATCTCTCAATCATGTCCAGAGCGTTGTTGAGCGGCGAAACACTATTCCTATTCTCTCCAATATCTTGATCCAGGCGTCGGGCTCGGTTTTGTCGCTGACGGCGACTGATTTGGATATCGAGATCATCGAAACGGCGCAGGCCTCGATCATGCAGGAGAGCGCCTTCACGGTGTCGGCGCACACGCTCTATGATATTGTGCGAAAATTACCAGAAGGCGCACAGATTCAGCTTGATTACAGCGAAGAAAACGCCCGGCTCGCTTTGTCGGCGGGGCGCTCGCGCTTCCAACTTCCCTGTTTGCCGGCCCAGGATTTCCCCGCCCTATCAGTGGAGGATCTGAGCATCCAGTTTGATGTCAGCTCCCAAGACCTGATCCGCCTGATCGATCAGACGAAATTCGCCATTTCAACCGAAGAAACCCGTTATTATCTAAACGGCATCTACCTCCACGCAGAAACCGGCGGCGATGCGCCGCTGTTGCGCGCTGTTGCGACCGATGGTCACCGCTTGGCCCGGGTGCAAACGCCGCTTCCTGCGGGCGCGGCGGATATGCCCGGCGTGATTGTGCCGCGTAAAGCCGTTCTTGAATTGCGCCGCTTGCTTGACGACGCGGAAGGCGATGTCCATCTCAGCGTATCGGAAGCCAAAATCCGGTTTGACGTTAACGGGACTATTTTGACATCAAAGCTCATTGACGGCGCCTTTCCGGATTACAGCCGCGTGATACCGGTCGATAACGATAAAGTGCTGACCGTGGAGGGGCGCGATCTTGCGCAGGGCGTGGACAGGGTTGCCACCATTTCCACGGAAAAATCCCGCGCGATCAAACTCTCTTTAGACGATGGACGGATGACCTTGGCTGTCAATAATCCCGAAAGCGGCAGCGCCAGTGAAGAATTGTCGGTGGATTACGCCTCTTCCGCCATGGAAATCGGTTTTAATTCCAAATACCTTCTCGATATTTTGGGGCAAATTGACGGTAGCGTGGCCAAATTCATCTTTGCCGATGCGTCCTCGCCGACCATCATTTCTGACGCGGAAGATACGCAAGGGCACGCCCTGTTTGTGCTGATGCCGATGCGCGTATAGAGCTTTGACAAGCTGGTGTGAAATTCTTCGCGTGTGCAGACATGCGCAATCAACACATGAATATGGGGTGTTTTTTGCGAGTCGGGTCAAACTGAAAATCGCTTGAGAAGATCGCGCCGCCTGAACGACATAATGAGACGCCAACACGCATGAGTGAAGCGATTGCCCACGAACTGAATTGCGCGGTCCCGGCCGGGGCGAACGCCGGCGTGCGGCGTCTTTCCCTCACCTGTTTCAGGTCTTATGAGCGGCTCGACATGGATCTGGACGGTCGGCCTGTGGTGTTGACCGGCCCAAATGGAGCGGGCAAGACCAATATTTTGGAGGCGCTCTCCTACCTGACGCCGGGCCGGGGTTTGCGCGGGGCGGAATTGAAAGGCCTTATATGGAATGCCGGAGGAGCGGCGGTAACTGAGTGCGCGAACGGGCGCCCTTGGGCGGTTTCCGCGCTCATAGAAACAGGCGAGGCGCACGTACAGGTGGGCGCGGGTCTTGAGATCCAAGCCTCCGGCGCGGCAAAACGCGTGGTGCGGGTTGACGGCGCCCCGGCGGCGGGGCCCGTGGCGCTCGGCCGCTATCTGCGCGCCGTATGGTTGACCCCGGCAATGGACCGGCTGTTTATGGAAGGCGCCAGCGCTCGGCGGAGATTTTTCGATCGCCTGGCGCTGTCTTTTGACAGTGGCCATGCGGCCCGGGTGGGGGCTTATGAAAAGGCTTTGCGCGAGCGCCAGCGCGTTTTAAAAGAGCCGCGATGGGACGCCGCTTGGCTTGATGCGCTTGAAATCGCCATGGCCGAGAGCGGCGTTGCGGTGGCGGCGGCCCGGAACGAGACCTTGACGCGGCTCAGCGCTGCGCTTGATCGCCGCGGCTTTTCGATTTTCCCGCTGCCCGCCTTGGCTTTGGACGGCGGGTTGGAATCGGCGTTAAACGCAACGCCCGCCGCCCAGGTTGAAGACGCCTTCCGCGCGGAGTTGTCCGCAACGCGGCGGCGGGACGCGGAAGCCGGCCGCTGCCTCACCGGCGCGCACCGGACGGATCTGGTTGTGCGTCACGGGCAAAAAAATGCAGCGGCGCGGGTCTGTTCCACAGGGGAACAAAAAGCCTTGCTGATTTCTATCGTGTTAGCGCACGCCCAGACGATGACGGCAGTGAACGATCGGCGCACGCCGGTGCTTCTGCTTGATGAAATTGCCGCCCATTTAGACGAGATAAGACGGGCGGCGCTTTATGATGAAATCTGCGCCAGCGGGTGTCAGGCCTGGATGACGGGAACGGACCGCGCACTCTTCAGGCCCTTGGAGGGGCGGGCGCAATTTTTTACAGTATCGGGCGGGTGCGTCCGGCCGGATGAGGGTTAAGAGGGAAAAAGAAATGGCGGATCGGGAAAAAGATTCGAGAACCACGACAAAGAATGAAGAGGCGGCTAAGGACTATGGCGCTGAACAGATTAAAGTTCTGCGCGGTCTTGATGCGGTGCGCAAGCGTCCAGGCATGTATATCGGCGACACCGATGACGGCTCTGGCTTACACCATATGGTCTATGAAGTGGTCGATAACGCCATCGACGAGGCCTTGGCGGGGTATTGCGATGACGCTCGCGTGATTCTCAATGCAGACGGGTCGGTGACCGTGTCTGACAACGGCCGCGGCATTCCCATAGATATTCATGAAGAAGAAGGGGTGTCGGCCGCCGAAGTGATCATGACCCAACTTCACGCCGGCGGTAAATTCGATCAGAATTCCTATAAAGTTTCAGGCGGGCTGCACGGCGTGGGGGTGTCGGTGGTGAATGCGCTTTCAGAGTGGCTGGAATTGCGCATCTGGCGCAGCGGCGGCGAATATTTTATCCGTTTTAAACATGGCGAAGCGGAAGGCCCTTTGGCGCATGTCGGCGACCAGCCGGGCCGGACGGGCACTCAGCTCACATTCATGCCGTCGACAGACACGTTCACCATGGTTGAGTTTGATTATCAAACTCTGGAGCACAGATTGCGCGAATTGGCGTTCTTGAATTCAGGCGTGCACATATCCTTGCGCGACGACCGCCATGTTGAACCTAGGGAAGTTGAGCTGTGCTATGACGGGGGCTTGGAAGCCTTCGTCCAATATCTTGACCGGACCAAAACGCCCCTCATCGAAAAGCCGCTGGTGATCCGCGCGGAACGCAACGACATTACGCTCGAAGCGGCGCTTTGGTGGAATGACAGCTATCACGAAAATGTTTTGTGTTTCACCAATAACATTCCGCAACGAGACGGCGGGACGCATTTGGCGGGCTTTCGGGCGGCGCTCACCCGCTCGGTGAACGGCTACGCCAACGCGTCGGGCGTGGCCAAGCGCGAAAAAATTGCGTTCACGGGTGATGACGCCAGAGAAGGGCTGACATGCGTGTTGTCGGTAAAAGCGCCGGACCCCAAATTTTCTTCTCAAACAAAAGACAAACTTGTTTCTTCAGAAGTC
>JAJFIM010000405.1 GCA_021774995.1 Alphaproteobacteria bacterium
TCAGGCGCGTGACGCGCGCGTTTCCGGCCCGTCAGCAATTGGCCGTGTTTACCGCAACGATTTGCGCGGCCTTTATGATTCTGTTCGTAAGCTTCAGCCTGTTTCAAGGCTGGCTCATGGCCAGTCTGTTTTTTGCGGCGGCCTACCTGCCCCTCTGCTTGAAGAGTCTGAAACCGCAATGAGCAACGCGCACGATCAAAAAAACGCCGCACTGCTGAAAGCGGCGCTCATTATTGGCCTCATCACCGCCGTTAAAATAGCGGCGCTCTTTACGTCAGCGCTCAATCTTGGCCCCGACGAGGCGCAATATTGGAGCTGGAGCCGCGATTTGGCTTTTGGTTATTTTTCCAAACCACCGATGATCGCTTGGACGATTGCGCTCACCACCGGTCTTGGCGGCGCCAGCGAAGCTTTTATCCGCTTAAGCTCTCCTGTTCTGCATTTCGCCGCGAGCCTTGCCGTCTTCGCGCTTGCACGCGACATCCACGGCCCGCGCATCGCGTTTTGGACGGCGCTCACCTACACTTCACTGCCCGCCATTTCGTTTTCATCCGGATTGATCACAACCGACGTTCCTTTGCTGTTTTTCTGGTCCGTGGCGCTGTTGGCGTTTCACCGCGTTCTTGCGACTAAGGAGGCCAAATGGGCCGTGCTGCTCGGGGCCGCTTTGGGTTTGGGCTTGTTGTCCAAATACGCCATGGCTTACTTTTTCTTATGCGCCGGCATTCTTTTTTTGGTTGCGCCGGACACAAGATGGTTCGCCGCCAGCAGGCATGCGCTGATCAGCTTAGGCGTTACGGCCGCCATCATCGCGCCCAATATTATCTGGAACGCCGCGCACGACCTCTCGACCCTTTCCCACACGGCGGCCAACGCAAATTGGGGCGGAGACCTGTTTAACTCCGGCGCCTTGTTAGAATTCCTGGCCGGTCAATTCGGCATCATGGGGCCCTTGCTTTTTATCGGGTTTTTATGGGGCGTCTTCGTTTTTTTCAGAAATCAAAAAAACGGCGCGAAAACCACGGACAATATTTTTTTGTTGAGTTTCACGCTTCCCGTTCTCCTATTGGTTTCCCTGCAAAGTTTTATTTCCCGCGCCAACGCCAATTGGGCGGCGAGCGCGTATATCGGCGCCACCATTTTTACAGTTGGTTGGCTCATGAAGCGCCCGCTCAAATGGGTCATCCCGGTTTCGCTTGCCTTGCACGCCGTGGTGGGGGCCGGTCTCTTTGCGCTGAGCGCCAATCTTCCGCTTGTCGAGGCGGCGGGCCTCAGCAACGCTTTTAAACGCGTGCGGGGGTGGGATATACTAGGCGCGGAGATCGCCGACATCGCGGCCCAAGGCGGGTATGGCGCGATCCTCACCGATGATCGCTTGGTCATGGCGGAGCTTCTCTATTACGCCCGGCCGCGCACGCAGAGCATTTTCATCTGGGATCACGATGGCGTCCCGCAAAATCATTATGAAATGACCGCGGCCTTTGGCCCAAACACCAAGGGACCTGTTTTGCTGGCGGCGCGCGCGGCGCTTCCCGCAAACCTCTTGAGTGCGTTTGATTATGTTGAAAAGCTGGAGACGCTGCGCGTGCGCACCGGCGTTGACAAGGAACGCACGCTCACCCTTTATAGGCTTGAAGGATTTCATGGCCGATAGATCACGCTTCAACTTACAGACCTCTCCTTGCGCGATCCCGGTTGCGTTGTGGGCCGCACTGATCACGGTCAGTTATGTGGCGGGTCTTTTGTTTATAACTTTTCCGCAAATTGACATCTTCGCCTCCGCCCAATTTGCCGCTCCGGACGGGCAAGGCTTTCCGCTGGCGCAGCGCGCGGGCCTGCGATTTTTGAACGAGCTGGTTCCGGCATTGGCTTGGATGGCGGCGGGGTTTATTGTGACCGGTCTTCTTGTTACGGGATTGGGCAAACGTTCTTTCCTGACGTTAAAACTGCGGCAGATGTGGTTTTTGGCGTTGTCTTTTGGCGTTGGCCCCGGCCTCTTTGCCAATACTCTGCTGAAGGACAATTGGGGCCGGGCGCGGCCGCGCGACGTGACGCAATTTGGCGGCGCGCTAGACTTCTCGCCCCCTTTGCTGTTTTCCGATCAATGCGCCAGCAATTGTTCTTTTGTGTCGGGCGACGCTTCCCTCGCTTTCACCTTTTTGGCTTTGGCTCTTATTATTCCCAAGCGCCGTTTCTTGGCGGTAAACGCCGCGCTTTTATTCGGCGCTGTCATCAGTGCGGCGCGGCTGATTCAAGGCGCCCATTTTTTGAGCGACGTGCTTTTTGCCGGCCTCTTCATGACGCTCATCGTGATAAGTCTTCACAAAGCGATCATAGAGTGGCCGGGGCCGCGCTGGAAGTGGCTCAAAAGTTTCAAACCCCCGCCGCGCACGCACACCCCGAATGCGCCCCGCCTTACCATCAGGCGCGCTTTATGGCTGATGTTCCGCGCAAAGCCGGAAGACCTTTGACGTCATACCAGAAACCAGTTTGTTTCAAGCTTGTCCCCACGAAAGTGGGGACCAAGGGTTGACTAACAATCTGAGTTATCTGGGATCCATGGAATTCAGCTTAACGCTCGGAGTTACGGGTCCCGGCGCGAAGGCCGGGATGACGAGAAAAAAAAAAGGGGGGGGTATGAGTGATCTTAGCCGTCAGCGCGAAGCCAGATGCGCCAGCGTTTCGGCTTCGGATTTCACTTCGCCATATTTAGCCTGAATATCGAACAGATTTGCTTCATGCACCTGCGCGTGGCGGTCCCCCACCGCCTCGCGCACAATAATCGGGATAAACCCGTGCGAGATGGCGTCGATAGCGCTGGCGCGAATGCAGCCGGACGTGCTCACCCCCGTGATGATCAACGTGTCCACGCCGTTCGCCGTCAAGGACGACGCCAAAGACGTGCCAAAAAAGGCGCTTGCGTATTGTTTGGTGATGACCATTTCGGCGCCGCGCGGGCTTAACAGATCGGGAAAGGCGCCCAGGGGCGAGCCCTTTTCAAAAACCTTCAGTGAGGGAACTTTTTTGAAGAAAACGCCGCCGTCAAATCCACCCTTCGCGAACTCCACATTGGTGTGAAAAACCGGTATGCCCGCGGCCCGCGCGGCGTCTAAAATACGCCCGCAGGATTCCAGCGCGCTCTCTATTCCGGCGTAGAGCGGCGACCCTTTTTCAAGATACGCCTTCACCATGTCGATGACGATAAGCGCCGGCGCCTTACCGAAAGTCAGGTGGCCGTCAAAAGCGCCTTGGTAATTCTGCTCCAGGATTTGCGACATTTAGATGTGGCCCGCTTTGAGCAAAGCGTCAAACTTTTCATCGCTTAAGCCCAACTTCTCTTTGTAGATCTCTTCATTGTGCGCGCCCAATTCCGGACCCGCCCACCGCACGGAACCCGGCGTTTCGGAAAATTTGGGAAAGACATTCTGCATCTTCAGGTGACCAACTTCAGGGAAGGGCACTTCCACGATAGCTTCGCGCGCCGCGAAGTGAGGGTCTTCCAGCATTTCCGGTGCGCGGTAGAGATTGCCCGACGGCACGCCATGCGCGCCGCAAACTTCCAAAACCTCTTCAGACGTTTGGGGTTTAGTCCATTCGGCAATGAGGTTATCAAGTTCTTCCTGGTTTTCGCCGCGCGCATTATGCGTGGCGTATTTGGGATCAGCCGCCCATTCCGCGCGGCCCATGGCTTTGCAGAGCCGCGAAAAAACCGTGTCTTGATTAGCGCCAATGATCACCATACCGTCAGAGGTCGGATAAATATTGGACGGGGCGACTTTGGGCAAAATGGCGCCTGTGCGCTCGCGGACATACCCGCCCACTTGATACTCCGTCACCAGACTTTCCATCATGGCGAAAACGGCCTCATAGATCGCG
>JAJFIM010000406.1 GCA_021774995.1 Alphaproteobacteria bacterium
TGATGTTTTTAGCGTTCGAAAAGAGGCGAGGGGGGGGATCTATGGGACCGTTAACGGGCTTGAAAATCATTGAATTTGCGGGACTTGGGCCAGCCCCCTATTGCTGCATGCTTCTGTCTGACATGGGGGCTGAGGTTGTCACAATCGACCGCAAGGCGCCGGGCTGGAAACCGGCCCAGGCTGAGGACGGCAACCGGTTTAATATCTGGAACCGGGGCCGAAAATCAGTGGCGATGAATCTCAAAGCGGATGGCGCGGTTGAGACCTGTCTGAAGCTGATCGAAACCGCCGATGCGCTGGTTGAGGGTTTTCGCCCCGGCGTGATGGAGCGGCTGGGGCTGGGCCCTGATGCGTGCCTGGCGGTAAATCCGAAATTGGTTTACGGGCGGATGACCGGCTGGGGGCAGACGGGTCCGCTCTCACCCGCCGCCGGTCACGATATCAACTATATTGCTCTGACCGGCGCGTTGCACAGCATCGGGCGGGCGGGGGAAAAACCCGTGCCGCCTTTGAATCTGGTCGGTGATTTTGGCGGGGGGTCATTGTTTCTTGGCCTTGGTTTGGTGGCGGCGTTGTTGGAGGCCAGGAATTCCGGCAAGGGCCAGGTGGTTGACGCCGCCATGACGGACGGCGCGGCATCATTGATGACCATGCCCTACGGATTGCGCGCGGCTGGGGTGATGTCTGACGCGCGCGGCGCGAATTTGCTGGATGGCGGCGCGTATTTTTATGATTCATATGAGACCGCCGACGGCAAATGGGTGGCCATCGGCGCGCTGGAGCCTCAATTCTATGCGCTGCTGCGGGAAAAGGCCGGGTTAACCGACGCCATATGGGACCATCAGATGGAGCCGCAAAACTGGCCCGCTTTGAAAGAGAAACTGAGCGACGTGTTCAAAACAAAAACCCGCGATGAATGGTGCGCTCTGATGGAGGGCAGCGATGTCTGCTTTGCTCCGGTGCTCTCAATGGAGGAGGCGCCCCTGCATCCGCACAATGTTGCGCGGGGCGCGTTCATGGATGTGGACGGCGTGATCCAGCCCGCCCCCGCGCCCCGGTTCAGCCGCACGCCGGGGGCCGTGCAAGGGCCGCCCCCCGCCACCGGCGCCGATACGGAGCGCATACTCAAAGAAGGGGGCCTCAGCGAAAAGGAAATAGAAACATTGAAAGAAAGCCAAACTATATGACTGTACTTCCGGGAACAACGGGCCGGCGCCGCATCTATCTCTTGCGTCATGGGCATGTCGATTATTTCAGTGAAGATGTGCGCTCCGGCAAAGTGGGGTTGACGGACGTCCAATTGACGCCGCTGGGGAGGGAGCAGGCGCGCGCCGCAGGCCTTGCATTGGCGGGCGTGTCGTTTGATCGCCTCATCTGTTCGGGCTTGCCGCGCACAGTGCAGACGGCTGAAATCGTGCGCGAACTTCAGCAGCGCGAAGCCCCGGAAATGGAAGTGCGCAGCGATTTTCGGGAAATCGGTTCGGGCCGCCCGGTGGGCATTACCAGCCGGGGGCAGTTGGCGGCGTTGATGACTTTTCATTTTGAAACCGCCGCGCAGCCGGGCGCGCGCATGATGGAAGACGGCGAATTTTTTGAAAGCGCCTATGAGCGCGCAACAGCCGAGATCGAACATCTGCTTGCGGAGCCCGGCTGGCACACCGCTTTGATCGTCGCGCATGAGGGCATTAACCGCATTCTGCTCGGCTGGGCTACGGGCAATGGCCTCACCGCCATTCAGGCGTTCGAACAGGATCTCGCCTGCATCAACATTCTCGATGTCGATATGGTGCCGGCAGAGGGGGGCGGCGTGGGCGCGACCATCGAGCGCAAAATGATCAAAGCCGTTAACATCACGCCTTACAATTACACCAAACATGGCATGAACCTCACCAGCCTGGAGGCGATTTTCGAGGAGGCGTGAGGGGAATGGCCCGATGAATAACATGGGAAAATGGATTCCCGCGAAAGCGGGAATCCATTTTATGGAATGAGATGAGATGAAGTGCAAAACGCTTAAGTGTATTGAAATTGTATAACGTCCCGATTTCTTACCCCTCAAAGCGCTCCAATAAAGTGATTCCCTGTCTCCGCGAGATCCACAGTCTTTTATGGCCTGTGCTCATGCGCGGCTCTTTTGGCGTTTAGAGAACCGCCGCTGATCACTTATGCGCTACCGCGCCACGCGCATCCCCCAAAAATGGCCCTTAAATAGGCCGGTTGCCCGGAAAACGGCCTTGCGTGGGCGGATGCACATATAAAAGTGTCTCACTTGGGGGTTGACTTCAGAACAAGATCACACAAAGATATCACAATAAAAGATCACATATTGACGTCACACGCCTGCCGTCAAATTGGTCTACGTCGTCATCATCAAAATAAATCAGGGGGCATACTAGTGATGAAATCGAACAGGCAAAAATTTCTGAAATTAAAACTCTTAGCGGCCACGAGCCTATGTTGTTCCGTGGCGCTGCCGGCATGGGCCATTGACGAAATTCTCGTCACCACGCAAAAGCGCGAGCAAAACCTTCAAGACGTCGCCGCTGCGGTCACCAATATCAGCGGGACCGATTTTGACGTCTTGAATATCAGCGACGCTTTTGATCTCAGCGATCAAGTGCCGGGCTTGGTGGTCAACAATGTGCAAGGCTATCGCCGCACGATCGACATACGCGGCATCGGCAATGAGCTTCCTGACAATGCCGCCACCAAACCAGCGGTTGCCTATCATGTGAACGGCGTCTTCATGTCGAATGATTTCGCCTTGTTCCAGGATTTGGTTGATGTTGATCGGGTTGAGGTCACGCGCGGTCCGGACGGAACTATTTACGGAAACTCGTCATCGGGCGGCGCCGTCAACGTTATTACCAAGAGACCGGATTTTGATGGCGTCGGTGGTTTTATTGACGCCGAAGCGGGCAGTTATTCGACGATCAATGTGCGCGGCAGCTTCAATATGCCGATTTCAGACACCCTTGCGATCAGAGTGTCGGGGTCGCAACGCAACCGTGATGGATATACGAAAAATATTCCAAATCCAAATGCGAACCCTCTTAATGTGCAAGGGGCTTTCAGAGATTTGGATGATGAGAATGACACCTCCCTTAATGGCCAACTCTTGTGGCAGCCGGTTGATACATTCTCCGCCCTTGTTTCCTTTCAGACCTTTAGTATGGATATCAACGGACCGGCGTTGAAAGGCAGGTTCGACACTGTTTCTAGCGATCCGCGCGTCGTATCCCATGACACCACTGAATTTTTTAAAGTGGATAACAATATGGGCAGCCTCATTCTGGACTGGGAAACGCCCATTGCGAATGTGACGGGATTGTTTAGTTATCAAACCTATAAAATGCGCCGCTCTCTGGATGCGGACCGTTCGTCCTTGACGGCGAATGATCCGGCGCCATTGCTGCTCGTCGGCGCGGCGGATTTGCTGGGTGAATTGCCCATTCGCCAACATGTGGGGGGCCTCAGGCAAAAAGATGAAACCTTTACGGCCGAAGTCAATGTCTCCTCTCTGGATGATCGGGACAATTTGTTCGATTGGCAATTCGGCGGCTTTTTCCTCGATACCGATATAGACAGCGATACGCGAAACTTCGTTGACCGGGATCGGGACGGCCTGCCCGTTAACACCACTATCCTAGGGTTTGGCAACCCCGATAGGGATTTCCAAAACTCTGATGTGCGTTCCTTTAAATCCTACGCCATTTTTGGTAATGTGAGCTTCACGTTGTTCGAGAAATTGACAGTGTCAGGCGGTGCGCGTTGGACAAAGAACGAATTTAAAGACAAACGTTGCAATATCTTCAATGGATGTTTGACGGGTGGAGGGATCACGGGAACGCCGGCGACGCCTTCGTCAAAAGACGATAATATTACGTTTAAGGCATCCGTCGATTACGCCTTAACAGACGACAATATGGTTTATGCGTCTGTGGCGACCGGCAAAAAACCCACCGCTTCCAATAACGGCTTTGTCGTGAGCATGGACGCAGTCGAGTTTTTTCCTGAAGTCTTCAAGGAAGAAAAAGTAACGTCCTTTGAAGTAGGGTCTAAAAACTTCTTCATGGATAACCGTCTCCAACTCAATGTGTCGGCCTATTATTATAAAATTGACAACTATTTGTTCAATTCGGCCGGGCTGAATGTGTTTGGCGCCGGGGTCAGTGGCGGAACCAATTTGCCCAAGTCAAAAGTTTATGGCGTGGAAGTCGAATCGGTTGCCGAACTTACTGATAATCTCCGTCTTGACGTTAATTTGTCAGTGGCTGAATCAGACATCACGCGCGGCCGCCTTGCGGTTGACCGTGGGGAACAGGTTAATATCACGGCGGGTCTGACGGATCCTGCGGCAATCACGGCGGCAATTCTGGGTATTGCCCAGGATGTGACCGGGAACGATTTGCCGAAGATCCCGAACGTGGTCGCCAATGTTAGATTGACCTATGACCAGGAGATTATGAACGCTGGCGTATTATCAAGCAGCGTGACGTATAATCACCGCGGGGAATATTTTAACCGCGTGTTTAATTCGCCAACGAATGACTTGGTTAAATCATACAATCTGGTCCATCTGAACTTCCACTACCAACCAGATGACAATCCTTTCAGTTTTGATCTCAAGGTGCAAAACGTGTTGAATACGGATGCGGTAAGTTCGGTGCATACGGATGACTTCTTCCAAGGCGCCACGAGCTTCCAATTGTTGCCGCCTCGCGTCATCACGTTCCGGGTGCGCTACACGTTGTAAAGTACGGCAAAATTGATAAGGGGGGGGAGTTAGAACCCGCCCTCTTCTCTAACCAGCCCTCTAACTCATTTCCTCCTATGGGTTAGAGGGCTGTTTGTTGTAAGCTAAGCGCTTCGTAATGGTCTCCAAACGAGGAGGAATTGCCGGGTGTCAATTGCAAGAAGATCCTTCCTGACAACGCTGCTCAGTTGCATCGGCGCGCCGCGCGTTTTGTCTCAAGAATTTGAAAACGACAGGAATTCTTATCCCCGCCTTGTTCAAGGCCCGATGCTGGGCGGGGCTCGGCCTGACGGAATAGATATATGGACGCGCGCTAATGGCGCTTATGATGTTGAGATTCATCTGGATACCGACCGCGCTTTCAAAAACCCCGTGCTGGTCAGCCGCCTAGCGGCAACGGCGGAGAATGATTTTGTTACTGTTCACAAGCTTCGCTCCTTGCAAAGCGGCGCATCCTATTATTATCGCGTCCTGGTCAATCGGGGGCGGCATCTGGGCAATTGGGCGCGCCTCGTTCCAGATCTGGCCTACTTGCCGCCGTTTCAATTTAAAACTGCGCCTGCGCTTGGGACCAAATCAGGATTTCGCATTGCATTTGGATCATGCGCGCGGCTTCAAGCGGATCGCGTTCAACCTATCTGGGACGCCGTCGCCTTATGGGAGCCGGATTTGTTTTTCTGGCTTGGCGATACGGTCTATAGCGACAGTCAGAGCCCGCTAATTCTGGCTGGGCAATATCAGCAACAAAGGTCCGTTGCCTCTTTGCAAAAGGTGGTGCGTAAAATTCCGCAATTGGCGATTTGGGACGATCATGATTATGGCCGCGATAATCATGACCGCACCAATCCGGTAAAAGAGGAATCACTCAAAGTCTTTAAAAACTACTGGGCCAACCCCTCTTATGGGTTGCCGGACGCGCCAGGCGTGTTTTATCAATACGGCTATGGCGGCGTTGATTTTTTCTTTCTCGACGGTCGCTATTACCGCGATCCAAATAAAGACGCCGATAACGCAAATAAAACCATGCTGGGGCGCGTGCAAAAAAGATGGCTGAAAGAGCGCCTCAAGAACAGCGCGGCGCCGTTTAAGGTTCTGGTTTCCGGCAGCGGCTGGTCGAACGCCGGCGGTGCGGGGGATGATTCATGGTCGTCTTTTATCACGGAGCGCAATGAAATTTTTGATTTTATTCGCGACAATGAAATTTCAGGCGTGGTTTTGCTGTCCGGCGATACGCATGTCGGAGAGTTAAACGCCATTCCCTGGTCCGCGCAGGGGGGATATGATTTTTACGATATGGTGGCCTCCCCATTGGCGCAAAACACCACGCAGAAATTCATTTGCCAGAAACCGGAAGCGCGCATACGCACCCCTTATTCGGGATCGACAAATTTTGGCGTTATCGATTTTGACCTCGAAACGGATGCGCCGTCGCTTGAGTTCAAATTGATCAATGTGCAGGGGGGCAGCGTATGGGAACCGCTTATACTCCAGGCGGATGAACTCGTGAATGGGTCCATGAGCTGGCAAAACAAAGCTGGTCCCAAAGTCATACAGCACTGGCAGTGCTGACGAGAAGGATTGTTACGCCTTCTTCATTTCCGACTCTAAAGAGCTCAGCAACAGAACAACGATTGTGAAAACTGTTGCGTAATTTAGCGAGTCCCTTTGGATGAAACTGAGACTGTCGTTTTTCCAGGAGAGGAACCAGTCGCCGCCAATGGTAAAA
>JAJFIM010000407.1 GCA_021774995.1 Alphaproteobacteria bacterium
CGTCGCGCGCACCAGGGAAACCATGTCTTCCACGTCCCAAGACAGCGCCTCCGCGCCCGCCCAAAGCCCCCGTCCGGGAGACCGGCCAAAGCCCCTTTGATCGAAAGAATAAAGCGTGACGCCGCGCTCGGCCAACCAGGGGCCAGGCATGGCGAACGCATTGGCGTATTCATTCATCCCATGCAATCCGATCACTACGGCGCGCGGATTATCAGCCCGCCACACCTGCATGGCGAGGGACAGGCCGTCGCGCGTCACGAATGTTTCACCCTCAAATTTGGGCGGTCCGCTGCTTGTCCCCCTCTCCTGGACGTAGGGACTGGCGCAGGCGGCAAACGCCAACACGATGAAAAAAGGCAACAGGCGCCTCATTTGACCAACTCCGCCACGCGAGCGCGCAGCGCTGGTAAAACTTGCTCCTCAAACCAGGAATTCTTTTTCAGCCAAATATTGTTGCGCCAGGAGGGATGCGGCATTGGCAAAAAATCCGGGCTATACTCGCGCCACGCCGCCACCGTTTGTGTCAGCGTTCCTTTAGCCCGTTTACCTAAATGCCATTTTTGCGCATAGCCCCCTACCAGCAAGATAAGCTCCAGTTGCGGCAAAGCGTCAAACAGGTCCGCGCGCCAGGCTTTGGCGCATTCCTTGCGCGGCGGTAAATCGCTGCCCTTTTCATTGAGGCCCGGAAAGCAAAAACCCATCGGCGCAATGGCCACGCGTCGCGCGTCATAAAACACGTCCTCGTCCACACCCATCCATTGGCGCAAACGGTCTCCACTGGGATCGGTAAAAGGAATGCCCGATTTGTGAACGCGCACGCCGGGGGCCTGACCCGCAATGCAGATCCGCGCAGAGGATGAAACTTGCACGACGGGCCTTGGATCATGCGGCAGATGAGGGGCGCAAATCTGGCACTGTCTGATTTGAGATGAGAGAGAGGCGAGGGTTTCAGCCATGAAAAGTCCGATGTTAATAAAGAATCATTTGGCGTTGCGTAAATTTACCGCCATGGTTCATATGAATTTTTGACAGGCTCGCACCCAGAGGGTTTTATGCGGCGCGATCATAGACCTTTTTGGCTTCGAAAGCTCCACGCCCGTTATGAATCGTGGTGGGCGCGGCATTTTCTATTCCCGCAATTCGATCATACCGGCGTCGGCGGCCACGTCAAGAAACCCTGGAATGTTGAGGTGAACGGCGCCAACATCAGTATTGGCGATCACCTGCATCTCATCTGCGAAAAAAGAACCACGACGCGTCTTTGCGCCTGGTCGCAATCAGGCGAAAGCGGAAAAATCACCATCGGCGATCACGTCCTGCTGTCGCCCGGCGTTCAAATCATCGCCGCCAAGGCTGTTTCCATCGCGGACAATTGTATGTTGGCGGGCCATGTTTATATCACAGATTCTGATTGGCATGGCCTCTACGACCGCACGAGTGAGCCTGATACGGCGGCGCCGGTCACACTGGAGGAAAACGCGTGGATCGGGTATGGCGCCACTCTTTTAAAAGGCGTCATCGTCGGCCGGAACGCCGTGGTCGGCGCCCGCGCGGTGGTCGCGTCATCGGTCCCGGCCAACACGGTGGTCGCAGGCAACCCCGCCAAAGTCATTAAAAAACTAGATCCGGATGGCGCTTTCATCGCGCGCGACTCTCTGTTCGAAGATCCCGCAACGGAACGTCTGAAAGAAGATTACCTCTACGCGCTTGCCTTGCGGGGCAATGGGTTCGCCCATTGGCTGCGCACAAAAATCGCCCCGACGGACCAGGATTAACGGGATTAAACGATTGATTACAGCCTTATTTCATAAACCTTTCCCTTCAATCGGGTTCATCTTTGGTTCAGGCGGCGTCTGCCAAATTATGTGCATGAACGGCGCGGCTCTTTGGCTCTCAAGGTCCTGGCTTACCGCCAAACCGTTCGGTGATCAGCTCTTGGTTGGAGCGTATGAACCCAGTCCCGCGTGCAAGCGGTTCAATCAAGGGTTAAGGCGGCTCTCATGGGTTCCATGGGGGCCGTCTTACTTTGAGCGGGGAACGGGGCTCGCCTGTTTCCGCAAAAGTGATATAACCGCTTTCCCCAACCAATTGGCCGAAGGCCCTCCATGACGCACTCCGCTATCCCGCCCGGCGACACGCCTTTCCTGATCAAAGGACGGAATTTAAGAAAGACCGTCGGCGCCGCCACGCTCCTTAAAAATATTGATATCGTCATAAATCCTGGAGAGATCGTTTCTTTGATTGGGCCTAATGGCGCGGGCAAGACCACCCTTGTCCGGCTCGTCTTAGGCTTAAGCGCGCCCAGCGCGGGATCGCTGCAACGCGCGCGCGATCTTATAATCGGTTATGTGCCGCAATCCTTCGCCATTGATCCAAGTCTGCCTCTCACGTCTGAACGCTTCGTGAGCCTCGGCGCAACATCCACAAAAGAAGCCGCGCGCGCGCGACTGAGGGAAGTGGGCGTTCCGGATGTGGGGACGCGCATGATGACGGATCTGTCCGGCGGAGAGATTCAGCGCGTTCTTCTCGCCCGCGCCCTCCACCGCAATCCGCAGCTTCTTGTCTTGGACGAACCGGCGGCCGGTCTCGACATCAGCGGCGAAGCGGACCTCTATCGCCTGATACAAGACATCTCCGACCAGCGCGGCTGCGGCATCCTCCTGGTCTCCCATGACCTCCACATGGTGATGGCCGCCACCGATCACGTGATCTGTCTCAACCAACACGTCTGCTGTTCAGGCGCCCCCGCGCAGGTGACGCGGCACCCTGAGTTTGGGCGTCTCTTCGGCGCGCAGGCCGCAAATGTATTGGCGCCTTATCTACACAGTCACAACCATCAGCACACGGTGAGCGGCGAACTTGACGATGAACGGCCGGAGGAGGCCCCGTGATGGAAGACTTTCTTTTACGCGCGGGCCTGGCGGGCCTGGGCGTTGCGCTGACGGCGGGGCCTTTGGGGTGCTTTGTGGTGTGGCGGCGCATGGCGTATTTCGGCGATTCACTCGCGCACAGCGCCTTGCTGGGCGTGGCGCTGGGCTTTGCGCTCGGGACCGACCTCAATGTGACGATTCTGATCGTTTGCCTCGGATTCGCTCTCCTTTTGGTGCTCCTCCAAAGCAAGGGCGCTTTGGCGACCGATACGGCGCTAGGCATTTTGTCGCATTCGGCGCTGGCGCTGGGCATTGTCGCCATAGCCATGATGGAGTGGCTGCGGGTTGATCTCATGGGCTATCTTTTTGGCGATATCCTGTCCGTCGGTTGGCGCGACGTCGCCTGGATTTATGCGGGCGCCGCTTTCAGCCTCGCCGGACTGGCCTGGATGTGGCGGGATCTTTTGCGCGCCACCATCCATGAAGACCTGGCCCTGGCGGAAGGCGTGCCCTGCGCTCGCCTGCGATTGATTTTCATGATGCTGATCGCACTCACCGTCGCCATCGCCATGCAAGTCGTGGGCATTCTCTTGATCACGGCGCTGCTGATCATTCCCGCGGCGGCCGCCCGCCCCTTCGCCCGCAGTCCCGAACAGATGGCGCTCCTTGCCGCCTTCATCGGCGCTCTCTCCGTCTTTGGAGGATTGGGCGCGTCACTGATTCTGGACAGCCCGTCCGGCCCTTCCATCGTGCTGGCGGCGGCGGTGCTTTTTACGCTCAGTTTGATTGGATCGACGATAAGGTCTTCGGCGTGAGGGGGAGGTTTTTGAATTCTGTTTAATCGCCAAAAACGAACACAGCGATAGAGAGAAGACTGAATCCTAACAGCGCAATTAACCCAAATTACCTACCAAGAGCACTTCACTTCCAACATTTACAAGTCGTTCGAATTGCCCCACCTTACCTTAGAACTGTCATCCCAGAAGCCAGTTTGTCCCAAATCTTTGATTTGGCTGGCAAACTGAGTTATCCGGGATCCAGAGCAACAAGCTCAGCGTGAGGGATTATGGATCCCGGCTCTAACATTCGCCTCCCAAAAACCTTTGGTTTTTGGGCTCATGTAACGTCCGGGATGACGCGGTGGTGTTTAGGGGTAAAAGATCTAGAGTCTTCACTAACAAAAAGGCGACCCTTATGTTTCCCGATTCTTTGATATGGCGACTGGACGGTAAAATTAATGCGGGCGTTGATTGGCTCATTCTCAACTTAGGCGATGAATTTGAAGCGCTCTCAAACGCCTTCCTCTGGGTGTTTGTCGGGTTGGATTCTTCCCTGCGCATCCTGCCCTGGTATATTGTTATCTTATTTGTTGGAGGACTGACTTATTTCGCCAGCAGGCGGGTTACGCTCAGCGCCGGGTTAATGGGCGCCATGTTCTTTATCGGCATGCTGGGCATGTGGGACCTAGCCATGCAAACGCTCAGCCTGATGATCCTGTCAATTATCGTCTGCGTTCTTATCGGCGTGCCGTGCGGCGTCTTGCTTTCCCGCAGCGGAAGAAGCCGCGCGTTTATTCTCCCC
>JAJFIM010000408.1 GCA_021774995.1 Alphaproteobacteria bacterium
GCGTCGCCATGATTCCCGGCACTGCACAAGCAAAACTGGACAGCAGCGGAATGAAGGAGCGCCCATTGAGACCGACGCGGCCCATGAGATTATCCATCAGGAAAGCGGCGCGGACCATATAACCGGACGCCTCAAGCAGCAGAATAAACGTAAAAAGAATGGCTATCTGCGGCAGAAAAATAATGACGCTGCCCACACCCGACAAAATGCCGTCAACCAGCAGACTTTGCAGATGGCCCTGCGGCAGCCAATTTCGCAATTGCGCTTGCAGGTTCACAATGCCCGCGTCAAGCCATTCCATAGGCGCTTGCGCCCATGAAAACACTGCCTGGAACATGAAAAAAAGCACAACAACAAGGATCAAAGGACCCATCACCGGATGCAGGACGGTGTCGTCAATCATTTGCGTCACGCGGTGTGCGCCGCCCTGACGTATAGTCACTGCGGTGGCGATGCGTTTGGCTTGTTCATGAATCTGGCGCACGCCCTGTGCGTCAAGTTCGCGCCATGGCGCCGGTTCGGAAATGTGAGATTCTATATAACCCAGTATATCCGTGGCCAGATGGTCAAGAAGGTCTCCGAGGCCCGCTTTGCGCACGGCCACGGTCTCAACGACCGGCACGCCCAGTTCCTTTGACAAACGGCCGCTGTCTATCTCAATATTTCGGGCTTTCGCCAAATCCATCATATTGAGCGCCACGACAACCGGCCTGCCTTGCCGCATAACTTCCAGCACAAGGCGCAAATGCTGGCGCAAATTCGTCGCATCGATCACGCATAAGATAACATCAGGCGCCGCCTCTTCCACATGACGCCCTAAGATGACATCGCGCGTAATTTCTTCATCGGGAGACCGACCGCGCAGAGAATAGCTGCCTGGTAAATCCACCACATCGAACGTCACGCCCGATGCGCTTTCAAAACGGCCGACCTTGCGCTCAACTGTCACGCCGGGATAATTCGCGACCTTTTGCCGGCTTCCCGTGAGCGCATTAAACAACGCCGACTTTCCGCAATTGGGATTGCCGACGAGTGCCAATCGGTATGCCGCCTTCATGAAAGTTCCACTCGTTTGTTCAACACGGCTCAACAAGGATGGCGTCCGCCTCCTGGCGCCGCAGAGCCACAATCATATGCCCCAGCCGAATGGCGATGGGGTCGCGGCCAATGGGACCAAAATGCAGAATTTGGAGTTCATCGCCTTCCATAAATCCAATTTCAAGCAGGCGCCGCTCCAACTCTTCGACATCCAGACGGCCGGAGCGTTCAGCGCCAGCCCCGGCGATCTTTATCACGCGGGCGCGCTGCCCCACCGCCAGAGAGCCCAGTTTTTGTCCAGTCATTTGATCCATGTAAACCTGTAATTTTGATAATGATAATCATTATCAACTGGAAAAGCCAGAGATAATCCATCAAAAACAGCCTCATAACGGCGTTGATTGGAGAATACCCTCAAGTTTCTTAAGGGCATCCTGCCTGAGTTGCGAACGCAACTCATTGACATAAATCAAGATTAAGCGCTGGCGCGGCGGATCTTTAAACTAAGAAGACCCCCGCAGAATATCTGCGGGGGTCTGAACAGGCTTGAAGCAGCAGAAAACAGCTTATCTTTTGGAGAACTGGAAGCTCCTGCGGGCTTTTTACCGTCCGAATTTTTTCCGTTCAACAACGCGCGAATCGCGCGTGAGAAAGCCGCCTTGCTTAAGAACAGGTCGAAGCCCAGGTTCATACAAAGTGAGCGCTTTAGAAACGCCATGGCGCACCGCACCAGCTTGGCCAGAAAGGCCTCCGCCTAGCACCGTGCACACCACATCGAATTGGGTCAAGCGGTCTGCAGCCACCAAAGGCTGAATCAAAATCATGCGCAACACAGGACGGGCAAAATATGTTTCATGATCCTTGCCATTCACCGTAATGCGGCCGGAACCGGGTTTAATCCACACGCGGGCCACGGCGTTTTTGCGTTTTCCCGTCGCGTAAGAGCGCCCCAGATCATCAATCTGCGGCTCGGCGGGCGTCTCGGGCGCCTCTTCCTGTACGGGAGCGGCTGGAGCGCCTCCGCTTTCGAGCGCCTCTTTCAGATTTTCCAGCGTCTGCTGTTCTTCAGCCATTTAAGAGGCCCTCGTATTTTTGCGGTTGAGTACGGCAACATCCATTTTGAGGGGCGTTTGCGCCTCATGGGGATGTTCCGGCCCTACATAGACCCTCAGATTACTGAATTGTTGGCGCGCCAAAGGCCCGCGCGGCAGCATCCGCTCCACAGCTTTGGCCAGAATGCGTTCTGGGTTTTTTCCTTCCAGAATGGCCCGCGCCGTACGTTCTTTGATCCCGCCTGGATAGCCGGTATGCCAATAATATTTTTTGTCTTTCCATTTATTGCCGGTGAACGCGACTTTTTCTGCATTCACCACAATCACATTGTCCCCGCAATCCATATGAGGGGTGTAACTTGGTTTGTGCTTGCCGCGCAAGCGCGTGGCGATGAAAGCCGCTAAACGCCCGACAACGAGGCCTTCGGCGTCAATGAGCAGCCATTTTTTATCGATATCCGACGGCTTGGCCGAAAAAGTTTTCATAACGTGATTGCCTTAACTTGGAAAAGGACGGCGGCTTTAGCGCCGCCACATCTCTGCACGGTAGCTAG
Organism: Alphaproteobacteria bacterium; assembly: GCA_021774995.1. Taxonomy (GTDB): domain Bacteria; phylum Pseudomonadota; class Alphaproteobacteria; order SMXP01; family SMXP01; genus JAJFIM01. Next base: position 2,645 of record JAJFIM010000408.1, read on the forward strand.
CGGGTTTTAAGCGCGCACGGGCCGCGTGTCAAGATAATTTATCTCATAAAATACATATAAAACAAATAGTTATAAATGTGGTATATTGATACCTGCTTATGTTTTCCTGTACGGCCAAACTCCAGGCCCTCTTGGCCGGAAGTCAATGCCGCGGTATGAATGAAGCCGTTTTGAGACACGGACCCCATAGAAAGCGATGCCCATGACCGATAGCCCCGCCCTTTTGAGCGCCCAGGATGGTCCCATTCGCAGACTCACCCTCAACAGACCGCAACAGCGCAACGCCCTTACCGCGGCTTTGCTCGGCGACATTCAAGACGCCATCGTAAAACTGGGCGCTGATGAGAGCGTTCACGTTGGGGTTATCGCGGGCGCGGGAAGCGCCTTTTGCGCCGGACATGATCTGGGCGAACTCAAAAATCACGCCCAAGATGCGGACCTTGGAGAGAAGTTTTACCACGACCTCTTTCAAGCATGCAGCGCACTTATGCTGGCTATTACCCAATGCCCAAAACCAATTATCGCCCAGGTGCAAGGCATCGCCACCGCAGCCGGGTGCCAATTAGTAGCGACCTGCGATTTGGCGGTGGCGGGGGCATCCGCGCGATTCGCAACGCCCGGCGTTCACATCGGTCTTTTTTGTTCAACGCCAATGGTTGCTCTCACCCGCGCTGTCGGGCGCAAAAAAGCCATGGAAATGCTGTTCACGGGCGACGCCATCTCCGCTGATGAAGCGCAACAATGCGGCCTGATCAACACCGTCGTCGCGGATGAAAAACTGGAACAAGCGACCCTTGAATTGGCGACTAAAATCGCCGCGAAATCCCCCCTCACCCTGGCCATCGGCAAGGCTGCGTTTTATGAGCAAATCTCACTTGGCCTGGCCGACGCGTATGACGCCGCCAGCGACGTCATGGCCTGCAATATGTTAACGCAAGACGCAAACGAAGGAATTGACGCCTTCCTCGCCAAGCGCCCACCCGTCTGGCGCGGGGTTTGATTTTCACTTTTGGGCCGTGCGCCCTCATGTGTATTAAAATATTCCTATCTCTGTCATGAAAGCGTCATGGTCGCTTTGCTATGTCCCCGTTTATAGAGAGCCGGGCGAGGCGGAAAAAGCCGCGATCGATAACCCGGCGCGTAATGATCATTCGAATAGGAGAAAGCAATGATAAGCAGGGGAAAATATGTGCTTCTGATC